>NZ_JBLBUB010000027.1:0-68402 GCF_047289955.1 Microbulbifer jejuensis | reverse complement strand
TACTGAAAGCCTCCGAGCGCTGGACGCACCCGATCCAGAACTGGAACTTGACGCTGTCACAGCTGACGATCCACTTCCCGGATCGCCTGGAGAAATATATCAGCCTATGAGGCTACTTGGCTGACACAGAGTTTTGAACACCCTCTCCAAAAAGGTCATGACTGTATCCCCGTGCACCGGAATCAATCTTTTTTCGATAGATTTATCGGGACTCTTTTGCCTTGGGTTGGCAGTTTAAGGACAGAGCAATTATCGTTTTTCCTTCGTTCGCTATCGTTTGAATGAATCCCAATTACTCCAAATTTCAATTTGGGAGGGCGTGATAATATCTTGTTTGAAATCATACATTAGATTCTAATATTTGCCCCTCCCCAAGTTGAAATTGTGGATGAGTGGGCTGCGGATACGTTCCTGCAATACTTTTTCATGGATCTGTTGCGCGGCCTCATTGGCCAGGGGATGTATAGCTGTTGTGCTTGGAATAATAAATCGCCTAAATATAATTCTACTGTTATAGGTCACCAAAATGAGGTTTCCCCACAGAGTTGAGGGACGCTCGTAGATCGTCAGCATGTAAGTGGCGTCTGGATAATGGAGGTTCCTGTACTCGCTGATATAGCGAACAAAGTCGTGTCCAGTTTGTGTAATTGTGCGATCTATATAGATTCCGTAAGATTCATCTTCCAGTATCCCTGAATCAGTATCCGCTGACAGAACACTTGTATCGTCCAGCCAAAAAACAAAGGATGCACTGAGTGTCAATATCAGTGTGGTTGGCCACATATTTATCCTTCCTGTGAATGGATTGTCGCCCAATTGTTCGGTTTAAGCTGTTTTCTTGCCGTTCTTTTGGTATAGGCGGGACAGAGGGTTTCTAATCAGCCGGACGGAGCCTGCTGATTAAATTATCGAGCCCGCCAATTGTTGGTTTGAGCTGAAAAACTACCGATTTTTGGATGATTATTTGGAGTGTAGACTGAGGGTGAAGCCGAATTGAAAAAGGGTGACTGAATGCGCTGATATTCAGCACACAAGTAGCTCTAAACCGACTGTGTAACTCTGGGATACTCAGGCAATGTCTTGTAGGAATTGCTGAATGTGCGCTTTGTACCTTTGTCTGGATTATACCTGACCTCATTTACGGAGATGACTTTTTACAGAGTAGTCTGGTGAAAGTGCTTATTGGCGCCAAAGTAAGAATTGGTAAAGAGAAGGCAGCAGTGGGTCAAATTGCCGCCTGTGCACAGCTATTGATGACAGAGATAGATAATAAATGGGTTTTCGACTCACAGATTGAGAGAGAAAGTGCCATACCAGAAGCGGCCAGTAAGGTCATAGGTCCGAAAATCGTAATTGTGGTTAGTGGCGGTGGCAGCTAATGGAGGGGGTTGGTTTAGCAGGTTGTTGACCCCGATGGCAAGTCGCAGTTTTTTATGGGGAGTAACCGCAAATTGAAAATCGTGGGTAGACCAGTCCTCAATATCCCGTGAGGTGAGGCGCTCGCCCTGGGTAAATGTTTCTTCCAGCGGGCCTACATGGTGCATAGTATAAGCAGCCTCCCAGAAGCCTTTACTCCAATAGATACCAGCATTCGCTTTCCATTTCGGGAGAGATCCAACCTCACCATTCGCGCTTCCAGCAAAGGTGCCGGAAAGGTCTTCTTTTTGTGATTCTGGCGTGACTTGAGTGAGGTGATGCAGTGTGTGGCTGATATTTAATGCGAGGCGAAAATGGCCTGTATGCCTCGGTTGCAAATTATAACGCAGAGCTATGTCATACCCCTGTACCTCACGGTTCCCCTGATTTAGCCGGGTGGCATAGATCCTGCTGATATCACCGTTTTCATCTCTAACCACCTTGTCACCGAATAGGCCAGAGCGGGCATTTTGTTCAACGAGAAGTTGAGGGTCGGACCCAATGACGTTTTCTTGCTGTATATCGTATAAATCGAAAGTTGCCTTAAACCCCTCGAGAGAAGGGGGAGTCCACGTAATACCCAAAGATAGATTTTTCGATGTTTCTGGTTTCAGATTCGGGTTGCCCCCAAATTCGGACAGGTGCTCAATCAGTGAGCTGTCGGCTTGTTTTGTGCAACCAGGAAGGGTGTCGGGGTGGTGGTATGAACAGGGGTCAATGATCGTTACCTGACTTAGGTAGCTTTGTTGCTTCACATCTGTAAGGGTTGGGGCTCTAAATCCAGTTGCAAAACTCCCCCGTATCATGAGAGCGGGCAAGGGTTTCCAGCGCAGTGCCAGTTTGGGATTGCTGGTACTACCGAAGTCATTGTAGTGCGACAGGCGCAAGGCGCCATCCAGCCAGAGTTGTTCGACTAATGGGATAGAAACTTCGGTAAAAGCCTCTCTAATAATGCGTGAGCCTTTTGTGGTGCCGGGAGCATGACCTCCGATAAAAGATATCCTCTCACTACCCACTGATAGGGAGTCTATCGCTTCCCGCCGAAGTTCAATCCCCGCGGCTGCGCCTATTTTCCCGGATGCCAAGTGTGCAAGGGTACCGTCAGCAACAAGGGTGACCGCAGTCATTTGTGAGTCGCTGTTGTTGACACTTTCACTGCGTATAAAATCCAGTTGCTCAGTGTTGATGCTGCCGCTGGGGCCCAGGAGATTGACAGCAATACAGCCTATATTCGGATTGCACCGGTCTGGCCCTTTCAGACCTAAAGCAAGGGCCGATGAATCTATCAGATTACTGAGTTTCTCGGTTTTTTCCGTGTGTTGATAGGCTGCGCCCAATTCCCATTGCCACTCCTGCCAAAGCCCCTTGAGCCCGGAATTGAATCGCCAGGTAGTAATCCGATTGGTTTGTTTGCGCGGCCCAATTTCTACCAATCGCCTTCGCAAATCCGTAATGTCTTGGCTGAAGGCGTTGTAGATATTTTCAGAGGCAATAGTAAAGTCGTCGTTATTGAAGCGGGTAAATACCGGAGTGGGTGCCATTATGGATTCTGCCAGGGTGCGAACTCCCATAATTTCAGCAAATAGAAATGCATTATCTCCTACATCAATATCCCCTGTTAGGTACACGGAATTGTTGTCCAAAGGCGCTATAGCTGAAGTATGCTCGCTGTAGTCATAGCGGTCTTCGCTTATCCAGTCTTGGTAATCCCCTCTAGAGGTATTGGTAATTACGGTGCTATCATTCAGTGCAATAAATCCTCCTGGAATGGCTGATGAGCGCTGATCCAGGCCACCGTTGGGACGACTGTCGGCTGAATCGGACACACTGCGATCGCGACTCATTACCGCCTCTTGCTGGTATTGAGCCAGGCTGAGTAATAAGTGACTTCTGTCGCCCTGCCACCCCCAGGTTAAATGATGTGATTTCGTTTGCCGGTCATTCTCTTGGGACTGACCGTAGTAACTACTCACTTTAAGACCTTCAAAATCGCGTTGTAGAATGATGTTTACTACGCCGGCAATTGCGTCTGAACCGTAAATTGCAAATGCCCCATCCTTCAGAATTTCTATCCGTTCAACCATGGGTAGCGGTATAGAATTAAGATCCGTGGCTTCTCCTTTAAATCCGTCACTGATAATACGTCGACCGTTCAAGAGGACGAGCGTATTGCTGGGGGGAAGGCCGCGTAAGGAGACGGTTGCAGTACCGTCCCCCTCTTGGCTGACCGAAGTGCTTGTGAAGTTGCCAGAAACTGCCGGTAGGAACTTTAGCAAGTCGGCGACAGTTTGAGCGCCCGTCATCTCCAATTGCTGGCGGGTGAGGGCATCGACAGGCGCATATCCATCCAGATGGGAGTGATGTAAATGACTACCGGTGAGGCGTTGCCCAGTAACAGTGACCTCCTCAGTAGAATGGAAAGCGGGCTTTGCTGCTGCTTGTTCTTTCTTGTCATCTGTGATGACAGCGACAGAGGTTGGGCTTATACGTTCATATTTGAACGGTAATTCGAGCAGCAACTGTTGTAGGGCTGGCTCAAACTGGCCGTTGTCACTGCGCAGGGTCTGCTCTGCCAGTTCATAATGAGAGGCAGCGGAGGCCTCCACCAGTACCGAAATGTTACATTGCTGTCCCAGGAATATCAGGGCTTTGGACAGGGTACCCGCGGGTAATTGGATGCTGGGTTTGGGACACAGAGCGGCGGCTGTGCCAGAAGATGGCAACAGGAGTACTAAAGTGAGTAAGGTCCAGTACTTTACTGTCAAAAGCATGCTCATTTTTATAGGTCTGGAGCCGAAATGAACCCGGATACTTTTCTTGCTATTGTGGATTTATGAGCAGAATATTGAAGCGTGCACAATAAATAACCGCCAAGGGTTGTTATAACCTACTTGTGCTTGGGAGACAAGATAGTCAGGTTGGAATTGCTACGATCCTGCTGCAGATGCAGCACCGTTGCTATGGCCTCCAGCGTGTTGTCCGGATCGGATACTGCGAAGGTGCCAGACACTAGTCGCTCCTCCACCTGTGGGGTGGCAATTGCCGGTACCCTGAGATAGCGGTTCAATTCCAGCAGGGCCTCTTTTAGTGGGGTTTTTTCGAAAACCAGGAGGCCACGAGTCCAATCTGTTGCCTCCTCTAAAGAGGTGTGGCGGACTTCACTCAAACCCCGCGTGAAGACGCTAACCTTTTGGTTTTTGCCCAATCTGACGGATTCTGGTGCGAGACCTGGAGCGCTATCCGCTTTGCTCACAGAGACAGTTCCCTCAGTAACAGATACCCGAGTGCTTTTCGGGTTGAGTTCAACATTAAACTCTGTGCCAAGTACGCGGATTTTGGCCCTACCGGCAGCAACGGAAAATGGACGGGAAGTCTGTCTGGCAACCTCAAAGAAGGCTTCACCGCGAATCAGCTGGGTACGCCTTTTCTCGCGGCTGTAGTTTACGTGCAGCTCACTACTAGAATTCAGTTTTATTTCAGAGCCATCGGTGAGGTTAATAGTGCGGATCTCTCCGGGTTGAGTGATAAAGACCAACTCATCGGGATTTTCCGTGTTAAGCCAATGAAAGCCAAACCAGGCCGCAAGCAATACACTGCAGGTTGTCAGTCCCCCGCTCAGGATCCACTGGGGCAAGCCCCATCCACGACGATCAGGCACTTTGTTGGCAGGTGTCTCAATGGGAGGCCTTACTTTTGCGAACTCGGGCCTGGGAGTAGAGAGTTCGCTTTCGGGGAAGAGCTGGTCTACTGGCATATAGGAAAGAGCGCCGAGATCGCCCCACAACGCTGTAATATCCTTGAAGGCGCGACGGTTTTGCTCGGACATAGACATCCATGCCGCAAAGTCGCGCTTCTCTTTGGGATTCATGGCGTCAGAGCGTAAACGCGCAACCCAAGCGCAAGCCTGATCCAGGCTTTCTTCGCAGGCTACCTGCCGTGCGTTGGTATTCATGCTTACTCCAGTGCCTAGAATCTGTTATTTAACTGGGGATGCCGACGGTTAAATTGAGTGTATTTTACTCGAATTACCCCAGTTTGTGCGACGTTAACAATGCAAGTATGACTTCTATAAAACTTTGTATCACATTTGGCAGCCAGTAAATTTCACCGCGCTGTGGCTAATAGTATTGCCCTGGCCTCGAATTGCGAGCACTACTCCTGCAAACTGAGACGACGGAGTAGATTTCCCCCTCAACTAAATTTGAAGAGGGAGTTCTTGCTTTCAACCGGACAATCCGACGGGATATCCGGTTATTGTGGCTCCCGGAGGCGCTACTGCCGGCGGCCTCAGGCCGGCAAGGGACCTTAAATACAAGCCACCCGGGCCGTTGTGCCGGTATTTCAAGAGTGGCGATGGCGTCGTAAGAGCCTTAGATGGTTGCTGTGTTAATAGGAATTCCAAACAACCTTTCGCCGACAGGCTTTGAGGGCCTGCAGGATATATTTTTCAACACTGCTCACGGAAATGCGCATTTCCCGGGCAATTTCACTGTATGACAGTCCGCGGGCTCTGTGCAAAAGAAATGCCTGGCGGCACTTGACTGGCAGTTTGTCCATGGTTTCGTAAATGGACTGAAGTTGCTGGCGGGCGGCGAGCACGCGCTCCGGGGATTGGTGGTCGATATGCTCAGCGCCGTCGGACTCTCCATCCGCGGGAAGTTGCTGGCTAATATAGTCGACGTGCAACTTGCCCCGGCGCAGCTGATCGACTGCCAGGTTGTTGGCAATTTGGTAGAGATAGGCCCGGGGGTTATCCAGTTCCTTCTTGTCACTGAGCTTTTGCAGGCGCAGGTAAGCGTGCTGGGTGATGTCTTCGGCGTCCTCAGGGCTTTTGACGATACGGGCTACAAAGCGCACCAGAGCTTGGCCGTGATCGGCAAACAGCCTTTCCAGAAGGATCTTCCTGGCCTTATTCATTACTTGTTGCGTTCCCCGTACCAAGCTTGCCGTGATAGTTATGATCTGATTGTTATAAGTGCCAGCTGGCGCACAGTTATATCATAAGCGTTGGCTTGGCGACGAGTGACGCGAAAGGCCTATTTGAACTGGTGTCCGGTATCCGCTATGCGCCGCTGTCTATGCCGGTATAATGGCGCCCGCGCCAGTGGCGCAGAAGAGATGATTTCTAGAGGGTGTCGAGCACCGGAGGCTGGATGAGCTATCAAGTATTGGCACGCAAATGGCGTCCGCGGCTGTTTCGGGAAATGGTAGGGCAGGAGCATGTGCTCCAGGCACTGATCAATGCCCTGGACAGTGGCCGGCTGCACCATGCCTATCTGTTTGCCGGTACCCGGGGAGTGGGTAAGACCACCATAGCGCGGATTCTGGCCAAGTGCCTGAACTGTGAAGAGGGTGTCAGCTCAGAGCCCTGTGGACACTGCAACGCCTGTACAGAGATTGCCGATGGCCGTTTTGTCGATCTAATCGAAGTGGATGCTGCGTCGCGCACCAAGGTGGAGGATACCCGTGAGCTACTGGAAAACGTTCAGTATGCTCCGACCACAGGGCGCTATAAGGTCTATCTGATCGACGAAGTACATATGCTTTCAAACAGTTCCTTCAACGCCCTGTTGAAAACCCTGGAAGAGCCGCCACCCCATGTTAAGTTCTTACTGGCTACGACGGACCCGCAAAAGCTGCCGGTAACCGTATTGTCCCGCTGCCTGCAGTTCAACTTGAAGAATATGAGCCCGGAGCGGATTGTCGAGCATCTGCGGTTCGTTTTGGAGCAGGAACGGGTGCCCTTTGAAGTGGAAGCGCTCTGGCATCTGGGGCGCGCTGCTGATGGCAGTATGCGCGATGGTATGAGTCTCACAGATCAGGCGATCGCCTTCGGTGGCGGCAAGATCAGTGAGGCGGAGGTGCGGAGTATGCTCGGTAGTATCGATACCGGGCTCGTATGGCGGTTGTTAAGCGCCCTGGCCGACGAGGATGCCACTGCGCTGTTTGCCACCGTAGGAGAGCTTGCCCAACAGGCTCCGGACTACAGTGCCGCTCTGGCTGAACTCGCCGATACCCTGCACCGGCTGGCTGTTGCCCAGGTATTGCCCCAGTCGGTGGATAACGCCCAGGGGAGCAGAGAGAAGTTGAGAGCGCTTGCGGGGCGTATAGCGCCGGAAAATGTACAGCTCTTTTACCAGATGGTTCTGCTCGCCCGGCGCGATTTGCCCTTTGCGCCGGACCCACGCAGTGGTTTTGAGATGGCCCTGCTGCGTATGCTGGCATTCCGCCCACAGGGCGTGGCGGATATTCCCCGGGTTGCTCTGCCCGGTGCTTCCGAGCGGGAGCAGACCCAGACTGTACAGAGCGAGTCGCCGGTTGACGGACAGGAGGCGCCTGGGGGAAAAAAGCCTGAAATGGTATCGCAGCGGCCCGATATTACGGCCACTGTCAAACCTGGATTATCGGACAAGGTAGAACAGGTCGACCCAAATAGTCACTTGGCACCAGAAGTCGTGCGCGAACCTCTCTCTCGGCCTGAAGTTGAGGCGTACGGGTCCCAAACTGGGACTGTTGAGAGAGAAAGAGGGATCAAGGAGGGGCGGCAGGAGGTTGCACTGAAAGAACAGGCCTCGGCGCCCGCAGCGCAGACTCCGCGGGAAAACGTTTTGGCAGAGTTGCGCCAGCGGGTAGTAGAGGTGGAGTCATCGCCTGCGCCACAGCGGCAAGAGGCGCCCGGAGCCAGTGGAGATGCGCCCAAGGCCCATCTCGATGCTCTGACACCGGGCGGTTGGCCGGTCTTATACCGGCAGTTGGGCATCAGCGGCATACTGCACTCCATCGCCCAGCATCTCGAGCTTGTGGGTCTGCAGGACCATATACTCTCTTTTACCCTGGACGAATCCTACAGCAGCCTCTATGACGAGGTGCATCAGCGACGCCTGGGGGATCTGCTCGGGGACTTTTTCCAGCGACCGGTTGTGGTGCAGATCCAAGTGGGACAGGTGCGGGGCGATACTCCTGCACGCCTGGCAGCCGCTACCCGGGAAACCCGTGTGGCCGCTGCCCGCGAGGCGTTGTGCACTGACCCACTGGTTCGGGAACTACAGACAGAATTGAGTGCGGAACTGCTGCCGGATTCCATCGAGTCTCTGCTTGAGGCAGAGAATTAACCCGGTACAGGCAGGTGGATTGGTAGACGTAGTTTCCCCGAATGCTGATTCACCTGTGGCCAATGACGGTACATTCCCGTACCGGGTTTACGAAGTTTGTTTTGAATGCCCGGTGACATCCCGGACAATCACATCACAGAGATAGAGGTTACCTATGAAAGGTTTGGGCGATTTGATGCAACAGGCCCAGAAGCTGCAGGCCGACATGCAGGAAAAAATGCAAAAGCTGCAGCAGGAGTTAAATGAACTGCGGGTATGTGGCGAATCCGGTGCCGGTATGGTCACAGTTACAATGAATGGGCGCCACGATGTCATCTCGGTGCATATCGACCCGTCCCTGCTCACTGAAGATAAGGAAATGCTAGAGGATCTGCTTGCTGCAGCGGTCAATGATGCGGTGCGCCGGGCAGAGGAGAAAGCCCAGGAACTACAAAAGCAGCGAGTGGGTGATCTCGCCACCGGCATCAATCTGCCGGAAGGTTTCAAGTTCCCGTTTTGAGGGGCGAACCCCCGCCGTTTTGGAATACTATGTTTAGTCCCCTGATCGAAGAGCTGATTCGCGCGCTGCGCTGCCTGCCCAGTGTGGGGCCCAAATCGGCACAGCGCATGGCCATGCACCTGCTGGAAAAAGACCCCGACGCTGCGGTACTGCTGGCGCGCAGCCTGACCCAGGCCGTAGAGAAAGTCGGCCGCTGTAAGCAGTGCCGCATTTTGACAGAGGAAGCGGTCTGTGCCCTATGCAACAACAGTCGCCGCGAACAGGCTTTTCTCTGTGTGGTAGAAACTCCGGCAGATGTGCTGGCGATAGAGCAGGCAGGCAATTACCACGGCCGCTATTTTGTGTTGCACGGGCATCTTTCCCCCATCGACGGTATCGGCCCTGAGGACCTGGGGGTCAGCCTACTGGAGCGGCGGCTCGCCAATGAGCCCCTGCAGGAGCTGATTGTCGCCACCAATCCCACGGTAGAGGGGGAGGCGACAGCCCACTATATTGCTGAGTGCGCCAGGGCGCACAACATTGCCGTGAGTCGCATTGCCCATGGGGTGCCTATTGGCGGAGAACTCGAATATATCGATGGCGGCACTCTGGCGCACGCCTTTCACAGCCGAACCGCCTTCTTTCCGGCGGCTGAGTAATGTCGATGATCGATATGGACACCACCCCGCGCTGGGTCTGCACCAAGGCACAGTTAGCGGATTTATGTGAGATTTGGCGCCAGCAGCGCGTTGTGGCGCTGGATACCGAGTTTATGCGCAGCCGTACTTTCTATCCCCAACCCGCCCTGGTGCAGGTAGGGGACGGAAAGCACTGTTACCTCATTGACAACCTGGCGATTGAGGACTTGCAGCCCTTGCGAGACCTGCTGCTGCAGACTTCCGTTACCAAGATCATGCACAGTTGTAGCGAGGACCTGGAGACTTTGGAGCGCTTGCTGGGAGTAGTTCCCGAGCCCATTTTCGATACCCAGATTGCCGCGGCGATTAGCGGTATGGACGCAAGCCTGGGATATGCTGCCGTTGTGCGTTCACTGTTGAATGTCGAGCTGCCAAAAAGCGAGACCCGCTCTGACTGGTTGCAACGCCCTTTGAGTGATGCGCAGCAAAAGTATGCGGCACTGGATGTGGCCTGGTTGCCGGCGCTTTACGGCGTGCTCTGCAAACGTTTGCGGGAGCGGGGTCGACTGGAGTGGTTGCGGGAGGATTGTGCCGCCCTGGTTACGGCAGCGCGCAATCCGCAGCCTCCGGAGCTCTACTACCAAAAGGTGAAAGGCGCCTGGCGCCTGCGCGGCAGACAGCTCGCCGCGCTGCAGGACCTGTGTGCCTGGCGCGAGCGGGAAGCACGCGCGCTCGATATGCCGCGCAATCACCTGCTCAAGGAAAGTATCTGTATGGCCCTGGCCCAACAGGTGCCGGGACATAAAGAGGCTCTGAGTCAGCTTGGTTTGGAGGGGCGAGTGCTGCGTCAACACGGCGATACATTGCTGCAAATCACCTCCCGGGCTATCCAGCGGCAGGATACGCCGTCACGCCTGCCCCAACCGCTCAACCGGCAGGAGGGAGAAACTTTCAAACAACTACGCCGGCAGCTTGCAGTCATTGCTGCACGCGAAGCGTTGCCTTCGGAGATCCTGATACGTAAAAAGGAGCTGGAAGCACTGGTGCAGTCCAGCCGCCCCGAATTGCAGGGGCGCCTGCGTGGCTGGCGGGCTGAAATTATTGGCCGCCCACTACTGAAAGTGTTGCGGCAACTGCGCGAAGAGGAAATAAAGTGAAAGTGTTATGCGATATCTATCGCAGTCCGAATAAAGAGGAAATGTATCTGTATGTCGACAAGCGCACAGGGATTGAGCGGGTACCGGGAAATCTGCTGGAGTTGTTTGGCCGCCCCCGGCATGTGACAACCCTGTTGATAACCCCGGACCGGACCCTGGCGCGCGCAGATGCCGACAAGGTTCTGCAGGAACTCTACAAGCGCGGCTACTACCTGCAGATGCCCCCTGTGGCAGACTCGGAGATGCATGGGGTCGCACTGAAAAACAGCAAACTGCAGTACTGAGGCAAAAACGGTGGCAGAAGCACCTTTCTGGCAGTGCAAGACACTCGAACAGATGACTGAACCCGAATGGGAAGCACTCTGTGATGGCTGCGGCCGCTGCTGCTTGCGCAGCTTCGAGGATGAGGAGACGGGGGTGGTATACAGTACCAATGTTGCTTGCCAACTGCTGGATGCCCGCGCGTGCCGCTGCAGGCATTACAGCCGCCGAAAAACACTTGTGCCGGAGTGTAAAGGGTTGAGAGGGCAGGATATTAAAGCGTTCAGTTGGTTGCCAAATACTTGCGCCTATCGCTGCCTGGCGGAAGGGCGTCTGCTGCCGGATTGGCATCCCCTGATTAGCGGGGATACGGAATCGGTGCACAGGGCTGGCGTGTCGGTACGGGATTGTGTGGTCAGTGAAGCGCTGGTACACCCGGATGATATGGAAGCGCATATTGTTACCTGGGTGGAAACCGGTTAGAGGTTGGCTGTCGCGGAATCTACCGGGGTGCAGCGAAAAGCAGAGCGAATTAAAAATGTCAGAAGATTTTCAATATGCCTGGATGGTTTATGCTGTTGCAACACTGGTTGCACTGCTGGCAGGCTGGTGGTTTATGCGCGGCTGGCACTGGAGCTGGTTGCGTCGCACCCTGCTGCTGGTTGCTGCGGCGGTATTGCTGGTCCCGGCCCGAACCCCGAGTGCAGAACTGGTGGCGATGCCCGCGCTGCCCTTGTTTGTGTACCAGACATTGTTTGAAGAACAGGGTGCGGCGCCGGAAGTCACAGCTAATCTGGTCTTTGCTGCCGGTGGAGCCCTGGCTTTAATGGTCGTTTGGGGGATTGTCACTCTGTTGTTGAAGTATCGCCGCGAGCGGCGCAGCCGCTTTGATGAAGATCCCTACTTCAACGAGCAGTGATGGCGCTCTAAGTTGCATGTCCCAAACGCAGTGGCAGCACACTTTGGGGATATCTTTTCTCAGTGCCTATTGGGCAGATTTTTTGGGCGTTTAGGTTGTCTTGGGTTACTGCGATCCCAAGCTTGCGCTGACCGCCTCTCCCGGTATCAAAGGCGCCCCTTCCCTTCTCGTTGGCTGCTGTCGTCGTTAGCATCTGCTATATCTATTAGGCTGCTTCCGTGCTTGGCGTGAGGCCAAACGTACCGACGAAGTGTCACAATTGAGTAAGGCATGACGGAGTAATTCCCGGCAAATCGCTATCTTTATCACTAGTGGGTACTTTTAGGTGCAGTCCACTCAGTTTTTGCCGATACAATCAGCCGAAGGATGCACAGCAAGACTGCCGGTACGGTGCCTCTGGCGTGTGTATCTCCCGCTGCCGCACATGAGCGGTGACTCCCTAGCAGGTTGTTGAAAAAGTAATTTGCAGCAGTCTGCTAACCTGAACAGGGATGTTCGGGCTGCAAATCAAGCATTTAAGTGCTTGATTTGTCGTGGAGGGTTTGCGGACATGCGCTGCAAACCCGGGTTGAGAGAGGCCATAGAAGGCCTTTCTCAACAGCTTGCTAGATGGCTGAGGAACACTGATGCTCGACCACCTGCTTATTCTCACCGCGGTCATGCTGGTTTCGGGTATTCTCGGTGGACTGGTGAATTACTATCAGATGTTGTTTACCGAAGAGGACCCCGCCGGCCTTGCCCGCTGCCTGATTTTAGGCCTTTGTGGCGCGCTCTTAGTGCCTATTTTCCTCAAGTTTACCCAGAGTGATCTGCTCATTGAGATTCAGGGCGATCCGTCGCGCCTATTGCTCTTTACCGGCTACTGTCTGCTGGCCGCTATTGCCTCGCGCATGTTTGTATTTAATGCTGCGCGCCGGCAATTACGCGATGCCAGTATCGCGCGGGCACGGGTGGAACATCTGGAGCAGGAGTTGCGCACCATGCAACTGGAGATGATGCCGCTGCTGGAGTATGAGATAGAGGGGGACCCGGAGCGGGGCCCGGCACTCGACTTCAATCAGATTCGCAAGCTGGACGATAATGCCCTGCAGGTACTCAGCCAGCTCAACGGAGGCGAATGTGTATTCCGTTCACTGTCCGGCATGGTAAAAGACAGTGGCATGGAGACCAATTCCATTGCCCGCGCCCTGAATAGTTTGTTGGTTCTGGAAATGGTGGGTAAGATCCACAGTCACCTGGGCATCCGCTGGTATATCACCGGCAAGGGGCGCCAGGTGGTACACCGCCGCCGCACCCAGACGGCCTGATCCCAGCCGTATCCTCCCTTTTTCAATCCCGCCGACTCGGACTAGTCATTCAATTTGATCGTTCCCGCCTCGCTTCCCGGCCTGTTGATCAATTATCATTCGCTAAATTAGGCAGACAGTGGCGAATACAGGATTGGAGTTGCGATGAAATTTACCGGTACTGACAGCTATGTAGCTACCGAAGACCTGCAGATGGCAGTCAATGCGGCAGTCACCCTTCAGCGTCCTCTGTTGATCAAGGGAGAGCCGGGCACTGGCAAGACACTGCTGGCAGAGCAGGTAGCCCAGAGCCTCGGACTGAGGCTGATCCAGTGGCATATTAAGTCCACTACCAAGGCGCAGCAGGGGCTGTATGAATACGATGCCGTGTCGCGCCTGCGCGATTCCCAATTGGGGGTGGACAAGGTTCACGATATCGGCAACTACATCAAGCGTGGCAAGTTGTGGGAGGCCTTTGCCGCTAAAGAGCGCGTGGTACTACTGATTGATGAGATCGACAAGGCGGATATTGAATTCCCCAACGACCTGTTGGTGGAGCTGGATCGTATGGAGTTCTTTGTCTATGAAACCGGCGAAACCATCAAGGCCGAGCAGCGACCCATCGTAATGATCACTTCCAACAATGAAAAAGAACTGCCGGATGCCTTCCTGCGCCGCTGTTTTTTCCACTACATCAGCTTTCCCGATCGCGACACCATGCACAGAATTGTCGATGTGCACTATCCGGAAATCAAAGGTCGGTTGGTGGCAGAGGCCATGGATATTTTCTTTCAGTTGCGCGATGTGCCGGGTCTGAAGAAAAAGCCCTCCACTTCAGAATTGATTGACTGGCTCAAGTTGCTGATGGCAGATGAGATTCCCGAGGAAGTGTTGAAAAGCTGCGACAGTAGCCATGCGATTCCGCCACTCTATGGTGCCCTGCTGAAAAATGAGCAGGATGTCCATATGCTTGAGCGCCTGGCGTTTATGGCGCGTCGAGAAAACCGATGATGGTGCAATGCCCTGAGATGAAACCGAAAAAAGATAAATTGCCATCACCGACCCCATCCAAAAGGGGAGATCAGATTCAAAATGTTAACCGTGCTGATTGCGAATTATTATGCTGATTGGCTTTTTCCTGAATTTGCGCCGCTATAAACTGGCCGTATCCATCACTGAACTGCTGACACTGCTGGAGGCACTCCAGCAGCGCCTGGTGTTTGCGAACATGGACGATTTTTATTACCTCGCCCGTGTCTGCCTGGTGAAAGATGAAAAGTACTTCGATAAGTTTGATCGCGCTTTTGAGTCTTATTTCAAGGGCCTGGAAACCCTTGATGATATCGTCGAGCAAATGATCCCTGAGGATTGGCTACGGGCTGAATTCCTCAAGCAGCTCACGGAAGAGGAAAAAGAAAAAGTCCAGAGCCTGGGCGGGTTGGAAAAATTGCTGGAAGAATTCAAAAAGCGCCTGCAAGAGCAGCAGAAGCGTCACAGTGGTGGCAGCCGCTGGATTGGCACCGGCGGTACCAGCCCCTTCGGCAATAGTGGTTACCACCCCGGCGGAATCCGGGTCGGCGGTACAGGGCGCAACCGCTCGGCATCCAAAGTGTGGCAGAAGCGCCAGTTCAAGAACCTGGATGACAGCATTGGTCTGGGCACCCGCAATATCCAGGTGGCCCTGCGCAGGCTGCGCAAATTTGCCCGTACCGGTGCCGCCGAGGAACTGGATCTGGACAACACCATCTCCTCTACCGCGCGCAATGCGGGCCTGCTGGATATTAAGATGGTAGCCGAGCGCCACAACGCGATAAAGGTGCTGATCTTTTTCGATGTGGGCGGCTCCATGGACCCCTATGTACAGGTATGTGAATCGCTGTTCTCCGCCTGTCGCTCCGAGTTCAAGCACCTGGAGTATTTTTACTTCCACAATTTTGTCTATGAGCATGTGTGGAAAGAAAACCAGCGCCGCTTCAGTGAAAATACCTCATTGCTTGAAGTACTGCGCACCTACGGCAAGGATTACAAGGTTATTTTTGTCGGGGATGCGTCCATGGCACCCTACGAAATTACCGGCCGCTATGGCAGTGTCGAGCATATGAACGAGGAACCCGGTGCGAACTGGATGGAACGCATTACCGATACCTACAGTAATTTAATCTGGCTAAATCCGGTGGACGAGGCGTACTGGCACTACACGCCCAGTATCGGCATAACACAGCGCCTGGTGGATGGACATATGTACCCGATGACCCTGGAGGGGCTGGATAGGGCGATTGCCTGCCTGGTGAAAGGGCGCTAAGCTTCCGGATATTCTTCCTTTATTAATGCGGGCCAGACAGCAGTAGTTGACCACTGAAAATATCTAATCTCCCTATTTATCATTGCCACTAAAATGTTTTGGCGGCACGCCGTCGTGATCGGCGGTGATACTCAGTTCCCCCTTGGTGGTTTCCCCCACTGTGACGCGGACCTCTTCCGCACCGTGCATCCAATCCACCAGTTTCTCGCGGATGAAATACAGGATAACCCCCGCAATCATTGCGGCTAGAGCCACGCCGCCAAAGGTAGCGAGAGAACCGGAAACCCCGACCAGTTTTCCGATTTCTGCAGCGCCTTTGTTGGCAATGCCGATAAATGCAAACCAGAGGCCCATCATCAGGGATAAATAGCGTAGCGGTGCCAGTTTGGTGACCACTGAAAGCCCAATTGGTGACAGGCACAGCTCGCCGATGGTGTGGAATATATAGGCAAAGACCAGCCACCAGATACTGGCTTTGACAGTCTCGGAATCGCCGATTTGCAGCGCTGCACCGCACATGGACAAAAAGCCAATACTGAGAAAGACCAGGCCCAGGCTGAATTTCGCCGGTGAGCTGGGTTCCCGATCTCCCATACCCACCCAGATACTGGCCATCAAAGGCGCCAGGATAATAATAAACAGGGGGTTGACCATCTGTAGCCAACTGGCGGGGATTTCCCAGCCAAACACGTTCAGATTGGTGCGGTATTTGGCAAATAGATTCATGGAACCGGCAGCCTGTTCAAAGCCGGCCCAGAAAATGATGATAAAAACCCCCAGCACCAGAATCACCTTGATACGGTCTCGCTCCTCCTGGGTGAGAGGGCGGCGTCGATCAACTCTCTCCTCTTGTTTCTGGCCGAGATGGGCGGAGGGTTCGATGCCGATTGCTCCTAGATAGCGTTTGGCCTGAGTCAATTGCAGTATCAGTCCCGCCAGCATGCCGAGGCCCGCAACGAAAAAGGCCAACTGGTAATCCACTTTCTCTCCGATCCAGCCCACGACGAGATAACCGAGAATGGAGCCCAGGTTGATGCCCATATAGAAAATGGTAAAGGCGGTGTCGCGGCGGTGGTCTCCCTCTTCGTAGAGATCCCCGACCATGGTGGAGATATTTGGCTTGAAGAAACCATTGCCGATAATCAGCAGGGCCAGTCCCAGCCAAAGCATATAAATCTCGCTGCCTTTCGGCAGCCAAGCGTGGGGAAAGCCCAGGGAGAATTGCCCTAGCATCATCAGAGTGCCGCCAAACATAATGCAGCGACGCTGGCCCCAGCGGTTGTCCGCCATCCAACCGCCGATAACGGGTGTCAGGTACACCAGCATCGCATACCAGCCCAGGTAACTGAGCGCCCTGGATTGCAGTTCGGCATCTGTGAGCTGTTCCCAGCCGAATACTGCGGCGGTGGCAGTGGAGGTCAGGTAAAAGACGAAAATACCGCGCATGCCGTAGTAGCTGAGTCGTTCCCACATTTCGGTGCCAAATAGCAGGAACAGGCCCTTGGGGTGACCAAACAGCCGGCCGGCGCTGACGGGGGGCTTGGGTTTGAACTCTTGCATAGTACCGCTCGCAAGGTGTGACCCGAAGGCGCGATGCTGCCTTTGGAAATAGCCTGTATCCGCTCCAGTATAGTTAAGCGCCACCAGGGGGTTTTTAATCCTGCCTGAAAGTGGGGGTATAATCCCGCGTTTGCCAATGCTGTATGAATCATGAGTCACACCGAAGCGGAAAAAACACTGGGGGCACTGCAGGCCCGCATCTCCGTCTGTATGGGGCGAGACCGCCACTCACTGCGTCGGGCTGTTAAGAATGTGCGCCGGCATCAGAAGGAGGGCAAGCCGGTGGACCGCTTACTGGTCCAACTGGAGCAACAGTTGCAGGCGTCCGAGGCGCTGGCAGAGGTGCGCCGGCGCAAACTGCCCGAGGTGCAGTGGCCGGAAGCATTGCCAGTGGTGGCGCGGCGCGAGGAAATTGCCGAGCTGATCGAAAAGCATCCGGTCGTGGTGGTCGCCGGTGAGACGGGTTCTGGTAAAACCACTCAGTTGCCAAAAATCTGTCTGTCCCTGGGGCGCGGTATATACGGCCAGATTGGCCACACCCAACCGCGCAGGATTGCCGCGCGCACCGTGGCCAATCGTATTGCCGAAGAACTGCAGCAACCGCTGGGGGAGTCTGTTGGCTACCAGGTGCGCTTTACCGATCACAGCACTGAGCATACCCATGTAAAGCTGATGACCGACGGTATTTTGCTGGCGGAAATCCAGCGCGACCCCTTGCTGAGTCAATACGATACGCTGATTATCGATGAAGCCCACGAGCGCAGCCTGAATATCGACTTCCTGCTGGGTTATTTGAAAACGATTCTGCCCAAACGCCCGGACCTCAAATTGATTATTACCTCTGCTACCATCGACCTGGAAAAATTCTCCCGACATTTTGATGGTGCACCGATTATTGAAGTTTCCGGGCGTACCTATCCGGTGGAAATGCACTATCGCCCCGCGACCGACAGCGATGTGGATCTTAACGAGCAAGTGGTTGCCGTGGTGGAGGCGCTGCTGCACGAGGAGAAATCCAGCCATCGGCGCGGCGGCGACTTTCTGGTATTTATGAGTGGCGAGCGGGAAATCCGCGAGTGTGCCAAAGCCCTGCGGGATGCACAGATCGCGCAGCTGGAGGTACTGCCCCTATACGCCCGCCTGAGCCTGGCTGAGCAGGCCAGGGTTTTTCACGGGCACAAAGGCCGCCGGGTGGTGCTTGCCACCAATGTGGCGGAGACCTCTATTACCGTGCCGGGCATTCGCTATGTAATCGACCCGGGCACTGCGCGTATCAGTCGCTACAGCTATCGCAGCAAGATCCAGCGCCTGCCGGTGGAGGCAGTTTCCCAGGCCAGTGCCAACCAGCGCGCCGGTCGCTGTGGCCGTGTGAGCGCCGGTGTCTGTGTGCGCCTGTATGAGGCGCGTGATTTCGAACAGCGCCCGGAATTTACCGACGCGGAAATCCTGCGCACCAATCTGGCCGCAGTGATCTTACAGATGCTGCAACTGCGCATCGGGGATATCCGCGAGTTCCCCTTTGTCGATCCGCCGGACCCGCGTCTGATCAACGACGGCTACAAGCTGCTGCAGGAGTTACAGGCGGTGGATGCCCAGGGCAGGGTGACCAGGCTTGGTCGCATCCTGTCACGACTGCCGCTGGACCCGCGCCTGAGTCGTATACTGTTGGCCGGGGTGGAAAATGGCAGCGCGCGCGAAGTGCTGATTATTGTCGCCGCCCTGGCCGTGCAGGACCCGCGCGAACGCCCGGCGGAGAAGCGCCAGGCCGCCGATGAGAAGCACCGACAGTGGCAACATGCGCAATCAGACTTTCTCTCTTTCGTGCAACTGTGGGATGCGTTTGAGGCCCAGCGCCAGGCACTCAGCCAGAATCAGCTGCGCAAGTGGTCCCAGAAGAATTTCCTGTCCTGGCTGCGCATGCGCGAGTGGAGGGACATCCATCACCAGTTGCGGGTGGCTTGCCGGGAACTGGAAGTGAAAGAAAATAAAGAACCGGCGGAGTATGAGGCGGTGCACCGGGCCATAGTGACGGGCCTGCTTGGCAATATTGGTGTGCGGGATGAAAACAAAGAATTCAACGGCTGTCGCAATCGCCGCTACCATATTTTCCCCGGCTCCGGCCAATTCAAAAAACCACCGCGCTGGATAGTGGCCGCCCAGCTGTTGGAGACCAGCCGCCTGTTTGCTCATACGGTGGCGAAAATAGAGCCGGACTGGGTGTTGGCTGCAGCGCAGTATCTGGTTAAGCGCACGTATTTCGAGCCCCATTACGATGCCCGCTCCGGCCAGGTGATGGCCTTTGAAAAGGTCTCCCTTTACGGCTTGGTCCTGGTGGAAAAGCGCCGTATCCCCTACGCCAAGCTGGACCCAAAAACGGCCCGTGCAGTCTTTATTCGCCAGGCATTGGTGGAGCAGCGCTACCGCGGCAAGGGTCGCTTCTACGCGCACTACACCGATCTGCTGCAAGCCCTGGAGGGGCTGGAAGCCAAATCCCGCCGCCGGGATATTTTGGTGGATGATACGGTGATCTACCGCTTTTTCGATGAGCGTATACCGGCAGATATTGTCAACCTGGCCGGATTCGAACACTGGCGTAAGAAGGTCGAATCCAGTGACCCACAGTTGCTGCTGATTCCCCGCGGCCTCCTGATGCAGCAGAGTGCAGAGCATGTGGGCGAGGCGCAATTCCCCGATGAACTGCAGGCAGGCGGTATTGTATATCCGCTCAGCTATCACTTCGAGCCGGGCAGTGTGGATGACGGTGTGAGTATCCAGGTACCGGTGGCCGCTCTGCACCAAGTGCCGGCAGCGCGCCTGACCTGGCTGGTGCCCGGTATCCTGCGTGACAAATGCATCGCTTTGGTGAAAGCCCTGCCCAAACAGTGGCGCAAGTCATTTGTACCGGTACCGGCGGCCGTAGACCAAGCGTTGCCGAGACTGCGTGCGGATAACACACCCCTGTGGCAGGCGCTGGCGCTGGCGCTGCAGCGGCAGACCGCCCGGCAACTGCCCGACAGCGCCTGGGAGTCGGCCGAATACGCCCTGGAGGATTATTACCGCTTCAATATTCAGGTTCTGGATGAGTCGGGCAAACTGCTCGATCAGGATCGCGATCTCCTGGTGCTGCAGGCGCGCTATCGCGATCGGGTACAGCGGGGGCTGGCGAGTGCGGGTGATCGCTTTGAGCGCGATGGACTCACCCGCTGGGATTTCGGCGAGCTGCCGGAAACCCATATCCTCAATCAGGGCGGTCTCAAAGTGCGCGCTTACCCGGCCTTACAGGAGGCGGGAGACAGTGTGTCCCTGAAGCTACTGGATAACCCCGATGAAGCGCGGCGGGTGAGCCGCGCGGGTATCTGCCGCTTAGCCCTGTTGCACCTGCCCGAAAAGGTGAAATACCTGCGTAAGGAGCTACTGCGTGGCCAGGAGTTGGGGCTTTCGAGCGCCGACCTGGGTCGGCGCGAGGAGGTGGCGGACGATATTCTTATAGCCGCTGTGCGTGAAGTCTTTTGGCCCAAGGAGCAGTGGCCGCGCACCCAGGCCGAATTCCTGTCCGCCCTGCAGGAAGATGGTGATCTGGTTGGAGTGGCGCGGGAGTTCGGAGACCTGCTGGTCAAGGCCCTGGCCCTGCTGGTGCCGCTGCGCAAGCAGATCAAGCAGCAGAAAAATCTGGCGGTGGCCATGGCGGTGGGTGATATCCAGCAGCAACTGGCGGGCCTCTTCTACCGCGGTTTCCTGTTTGATACCCCCCGGGCATGGTTGCGCCAGTATGGCCGCTATCTGAAAGCCGTTGGTCTGCGCCTGGAGAAGGCCGGTCTGGACCCCAATCGTGATCGCAAGTTGCAGGTTGAGTACCACCGGGCCGCCGAGCCCTATGGCAATCAGGAGGAAAAGCATTCGAGAAGAGCATTGGCGGCCGTGGCCCCATTGGTAGAATACCGCTGGATGTTGGAGGAGTTTCGGGTTTCCCTGTTTGCCCAAAGCCTGAAAACACTGATGCCCGTGTCAGCAAAGCGTCTTCACAGGGCCTGGATGGAAATTGAGCGAAGTGGCTTGGCTGATGCCGACTATTGGTAAACGGTCACGAAAAAAAGCGGCCAATCGTGTAATATTCTGCCGACCGGCCCGACAGAAACACTGAAAACAGACGAAGCGCTTGGCAGGGCGAAGTAAATTGGCGGTTTTCGGGCTGGCCTTGTCGCCTAACTTTTTTCTTCACAGCACTATACTAACGCGGGAGAAAAGAGAGTCTTAAGTGCTTTTTTATTACTCTGGGTATTAGCTAGGAGATTCGTTATGAACAAGAAGCATCTTTCCCCGGTAGCGGCTGCCGTTGGCGCGGCGTTTATTGCCTCGGCAGCGATGAGTGTCTCTGCTGCCAGCAGTACTGCCAATCCGTTTGCCGCCCAGGATCTGACCTCCGGTTACAATCTGGCTCTCGCTGACCAACACGGCGATAAAAAGAAGGAAGGCAAGTGCGGCGAAGGCAAGTGCGGCGAAGGTAAAAAGAAGGAAGGTAAGTGCGGCGAGGGCAAGTGCGGCGAAGGTAAAAAGAAGGAAGGTAAGTGCGGCGAAGGCAAGTGCGGCGAAGGTAAAAAGAAGAAGGAAGGGAAGTGTGGTGAGGGTAAGTGTGGCGGCTAATTAGACTTCCTGTCTGTCCTGGGTAGAACCGCGGTTGCGTTTTACCCCGGCATTCATTCCCTTGATCCGGCAATCAAAGCGGTTTCCCATGCGCTATTTGATTGTCGGCCCTGAAATACGGGTGCTATTTTTTGGCACAGTGTGTATTTCAGGGGCTCGCCGCCGCTCCTGGCCGATGGTGGCACCACTCTGTGCCGCATTGACCCCGCAGGGTATTGAGTGGTTGGGTTAACAAGCAAACATCAATGCGAGGCAAAACGTGGTGCCCAAGTATCCAGTTGAAGGAGCCGGTCTCGGATTGCGTCGCTCGATGATGGGCGAGAAATTGCAATCCGATGCGGTAGATTTCCTTGAAGTGGCGCCGGAGAATTGGATTGGTGTCGGTGGGCGCTACGGCCGGTGGTTTCGTGAATACACCGAACGCTTTCCTTTTATGCTGCATGGCCTGTCTCTGTCGATTGGGGCATCTGAGCCTCTGGATATGGAGCTGGTTGGATCAGTCAAGCAATTTATCCGTGAACACGATATCCGCTGTTACAGCGAGCATCTCAGCTATTGTTCCGATCAGGGCCACCTTTACGACCTGCTGCCGATACCTTTTACCTCGGAAGCGGTGATGCACGTCGCCGAGCGCATTCGTATCGTGCAGGATGTGCTGGGGGAGCGGATCGCGATGGAAAACGTTTCCTATTATGCAGCCCCTGGACAGGAGATGAGCGAACTGGCTTTTCTCAAGGCAGTACTGGCAGAGGCAGACTGCGATCTTCTGCTGGATGTAAACAATATCTACGTTAACGCCATCAACCACCGTTACGATTCCTTGGAGTTTCTGCGGGGACTTCCCACAAAAAGAGTGCGTTATATCCATGTTGCAGGTCACTATGATGAGGCGGACGATCTAAAAGTGGATACCCACGGTGCTCCGGTGATTGACCCCGTATGGCAACTGCTGGACAAGGCCTATGAGATCCACGGTGTGATGCCAACTCTGCTGGAGCGCGATTTCAATATTCCGCCCCTGCCGGAATTGCTTGAAGAAGTCGGACAGATCAAGGCGATTCAGGCCAGTCACCTGGTAGAAGAAAATTATGTCCTCAGTAGCCGATAAGCCCTGTGGGTTCCAGAGTCTGCAGAGGGATTTTGCCGCTCATTTGCGCGCCCCGGATGTAAATACCCCGCCCGCGAACATTGAGGCGCGGAGGCTGGCTATTTACCGGGACCTGATTTACAGCAACATCGAATCCTTTATTTCGAGTGGTTTCCCGATACTGCGCAGTTTGTACAGTGATACCCACTGGCACAACATGGTGCGCGATTTTATTCGCCAGCATGCGGCAACCAGCCCCTACTTTCTGCAGATTAGTGAAGAGTTCCTCTCCTACCTGCAACATGAACGGGGCCAGCGGGAAGAAGACCCGCCTTTTTTGTTGGAGCTGGCCCACTACGAGTGGGTGGAGTTGGCACTTGATGTCAGTGTCGCAGAAATACCGACCGGCTTGCGCCAAGCCGGCGATGTGCTCGAATCTGTGCTGGTGGTATCGCCACTGGTGTGGAGTCTCAGCTATCGATATCCCGTACACCGTATCGGGCCGGACTTTCAGCCCCAGGAGCCTTCGGAAACCCCGACCTTTTTGTTGGTGTATCGCGGGCGCGATGATGAAGTCCATTTTATGGAGGTCAATGCAGTAACGGCACGCCTGTTGCAGCTGGCCTCTGAGGAAGATGCCATGGGCGCACAACTGCTCACGCAGATTGCCGGAGAATTGCCCCAAGTGGACAGTGGCTCCCTACGCACGTTTGGTGTCGCGCTATTGCAGAAACTGCTGGACAATGGTGTTATCGCCGGCTTGAGAGCCTAGTGCTTGCCTGAAACTGGGTTATCTTTGATGAATCCCGGCAGCTGTGCCCCCGAGGGTGGCTTATGCTGCGCGGGGGCATTAGAATTCCTGGCCTGCGTGTTTGATAGAAGAGGAGCGAGGTTTTGCTGGGACGTACAGCATTTTCGGCCTGGTTGATCGCTGCATTCCTGTCGATTTCTCCAGTGGCCGTATTGGCACAAAAAGATCCATTTGGAGCCGTATCAGCGGAAACCGGTACCGATGAACAGCCGGGATCTACCGGGCAGACTAACGCCGGCGACAACAGTGGATCACTGGAAGAAGAATACGGTTTTGATCCCGCGGATGAGTATGGCGATGCGGATGGTGCGGACTTTTCCCTGCGCGATCCCTGGGAGGGATTCAACCGTGCCATATTTGTTTTCAATGATGGGGCTGATCGCTACGTGTTGAAGCCCGCTGCGGTAAGTTATCGACAGATAACCCCGATATTTATGCAACACGGCATCAGCAATTTCTTCAGCAATCTGAGAGAGGTGACCAATACCTTCAATGGTTTGCTTCAGGGCAAGTTGGGCCAGGCAGGTAACGATGCGGGTCGTTTCCTGGTTAACAGCACGGTCGGTATTGTCGGTATCCTGGACGTAGCACAGTATATGGGGCTGGAAGAGGGCGATGGTGAAGACTTCGGTCAGACACTGGCGGTGTGGGGCGTGCCCTCGGGGCCCTACCTGGTCTTGCCGCTACTGGGGCCTTCCACGGTGAGGGATACACCGGCCAGGGTGGTGGATCACTATACTAATCCTATTACGTACGTGGATCACGACCCCACCCGTTACACACTCAGGGCGACTGATATCATCCAGGATCGTGCCAGTCTGCTGGAAGCGGAATCCCTGCTACAGGGCGATCGCTATGTCTTACTGCGCGACGCCTATCTACAGCGCCGGGATTTCCTGATCGTGGATGGCGAGATCGACGTGGACAGCGAAGCCGAAGCTGCCGAAGCGATTGACCAGGCTGAAGTCGAGGAGTCCAGTGACTACTGATCACCCCGTAGTGACACCTGCCCCCCCCAGGGCCACTTATGGCCAGCCCAAATAGCCTGTTAATGACTGAAGACGAGCACGCCCGCGATTTTTTGCGCGGGGTGCTCTCCAAGCATGGGTTTCACGTTACCCTGGCCTCCACCGGACACGGGGGTATGGAGCAGTTTTCCCCGGGCCTTTTTCAGCTGGTAGTGGTGGATCTCCAATTAACGGATGTCAGTGGGCTGGAGATACTGCGTAAGGTCAAGCGACAATCGCCGGAAACGGCGGTTATCATGATCTCCGACAGCTTAGAAGTAAACGAAGTGTTGCACACCATTCGCCTCGGCGCCTGTGACTACTTCCTGAAACCTATTGAGCAGGAAACCCTGATGGACCGGGCTATCTGCCGCATCTCCGAGGCAGAAAATCTCGCCCAGCAGAACCGGGAGTACCGGCAGGCGCTGGAGTGTCGCAATCGGGAGTTGTCTGATCATATTGAGTTGCTGAGGCGCGACCAGGAAGCGGGACGCCTGTTGCAGCAACACCTGCTACCACGCACGCCCTATCGCTACCCTGGTGGCGTTGAGGCTGCCTATTTTCTGGTTCCCTCCCTGTACCTCAGTGGCGACTTTGTCGATTACGGTCTTTTTGGTGAACGCTTTGTGGCCTTCTATTTGGTGGACGTCTCCGGGCATGGTGTCTCATCGGCACTGGTCACCGCGCTGATCAAGCACAGCATTATGCACTGCCTGCGGGAGCGGCCGCTGTTTACCCATCCCGAATTCCTCAATGCGGACTTGCTTGAAATGCTTGACCTGATAAACCGTGAGCTTTTATCCACACCCATGGATAAGCATGCCAGCATGTTTGTCGGCGTGATTGATACGGCGGAAAATCAGTTGCTCTATTCTGTAGCGGGACAAATCCCCATGCCAGCCCTTGTCACTGCCGGTGATGCCGAATGGCTGGCCGGAAAGGGGCGGCCTTTGGGAATCTTCGAACGGGGTGACTGGCAGGTAATGTGCGTTGAACTCCCGTCCAACTGGCAACTGGTAGCCTGTTCCGATGGAGTGCTGGAGCTGCTCCAGGGAAACCTGTTGGAAAAAGAGGCGCGGCTTTTGCAGCTGATTGCGGAAAGTGGGGGCGAACTGGAACAATTGCGCAAAAGCCTGAAAGTGGATACTTATGGTGCCCTGCCAGACGATATGACTATCCTCACGATGGGGCACAAATAGGAACAGTATTTAATCTGACCAATCAGTCAAGATTCATACCCTGATGCTCTTGTCAGTGCGCGCGGTCGGGAGTAAGCTCTGCTCACTTTATACACAAATTGGCGTGAAGTGGCAGAACCGCCGAGGGCGATTGTGTTCTCTGCCAGGGAATTTTTGCTATCCGCCTGCACATCGGCTTTATTGTGCTTGCGGGTGAACCGGGGGTTGTTATGCAGTCCGGGCAAATTATGGTTGGAACCCACGAGGGTGTTTACATTATCAAGCTGGTCGGCGATGTTCGGCTCGACCTCTGTACCACCTTCGATAGTTTTACCGAAGACATGATCGGGCAGGATGATTTTGCCGGAGTTGCTTTTGACCTACACGAAGCACAGGGAATCGACAGCACCACCCTGGGTTTGATCGCCAAGATTGCGATGCATGTGCTGGAACACGGCTGCAAGAAGCCCCTGGTGTTTTGTTCGGACCAGGGTATCCGGCATCTGTTTGATGCAATGGGATTCGATGCGCTGGTAGAAATCAGTGATGAGCGGCAAAAATTCCCCGGACAAACCACACTCTTGGTGCCCAAGGCGCCGGATGAGTGCGGAGCACGGGAGAAGGTATTGGAGGCTCATCGTATATTGATGAGTATGAACGAAAAAAATGCGGAGACATTTCGCGATCTGGTACACACCCTCGAATGGGAGTGTGAGCTACCGGGAAAGTCTTCTTCGCAACCGTAGTGATCACTCGGCGGCAGAGCGAATCTTGCCGGTGCCTACTTTCCAATCAGGCTTCCTTCATATCCCGCGCTTCGGCTCGGGCTTTGGTAAACAGCCCGTGGGGCAAATAGATCAGCTCGGACACCCGGCGAATCAGGTACTCTTCGAAGGCTTCGATCACATTGTCGGAAAAGGCCACCTGCCACATTTGAAGCACCAGAAGATACTTGTCCTGCACGCTGAACTGATCGTTTACCGCCTGGGTGAATTCAAATAGCGAGGTAGCCTGATCTCTCTGTGCTATGGCTTCATCGATGATTACGCTCGCGCTGTCGGCATCCAGTGCGTAATGCTGGCGCAACAGCTGGGTGAGGGTGTCGCGCTCACGTTGTTCCAGCTCTTGATCAACAGTGGCCACCTCAACCAGAAGTGCGGCACTGATCATGCGCATGTCGATTGCACTGCGCGTTTCTACATCGGCACTGCTGCCAATCTGTTTAAACAACTTACGGATTTGTTGCAGCATCGGTTTTCTGGTGTCCTATTACTTGGCTCTGCAACAGCATTTCAAGGCGCTGCTGATCTTTGGCAAAATTGCGGATACCTTCGGCGAGCTTCTCTGTCGCCATGGCGTCACTGTTTAGCTGGTAGCGGAATTCCGCCTCGCTCAGTCTCCGGGCGGGGCGCGATTGGGGCTTGATATTGGTGGGCAGCCCGCTTTCAAGCTTCTCTGTATTTTCCTCCAGTGCCTGCAGCAACTGGGGACTGATGGTCAGGCGGTCGCAACCGGCCAGGGCTTCAATCTCCCCGCTATTGCGGAAGCTGGCGCCCATCACGATGGTATCGTAGTCGCGGGACTTGTAGTAGTGGTAAATATTGCGCACTGAGACAACTCCGGGGTCCTCTTCCCCACAGTATGCCTTGGGTTCCCCGTTGGCCAGATGCCAGTCGAGTATGCGGCCGACAAAGGGGGATATCAGGCTGATATCTGCCTCGGCGCAGGCGATAGCCTGGCACAGGCTAAACAACAGCGTCAGGTTGCAGCGGATATCCTCGCGTTCCAGTATTTCCGCTGCGGTTATACCCTCCCAGGTGGCGGCGACTTTTATCAATACCCGTTCTCGCGGCACACCCACACGTTCGTAAAGGGCGACCAGGTGGCGCGCGTAGTCGATGGTGGCGCGGCTATCAAAGGAGAGGCGCGCATCCACTTCTGTCGAAACCACGCCCGGAACCAACTGTAAGATCTCCGCTCCGATATCGACGGCCAGCTTAATGGCGGCCAGCCGTGCAGTTTCAGCCGGGTTTTTGTATCCCTGGTGGCGTTGCACCCAGTCCAGAGACTCACCGATAAGCCCCTTGTACTGCGGAAGCTGGGCAGCCTTGTACAGCAGGGAGGGATTGGTGGTGGCGTCATGGGGCCGATACCGACGAATGGCCTCAATGTCGCCGGTATCGGCCACAACCTGACTGCGCTTTTTGAGCTGTTCCAGTTTATTCATCGCATTTCCCTTGTTTGTTGGCCGGCTTGCTCCTGCAAAAGTGCCGGCTGTTGGCCGCAAAGACTATATGGCATGAGTGACCAGTGCCAAAGCTTCAGACACGATTTCCGGTCCAGCTCCTTTCCTGTGGGCATTTTCGCTGATGTGGCGCCGAAAGCGTTTTGCGCCCGGCAGGCCCTGAAAGAGTCCGAGCATATGGCGGGTAATATAGTTGAGTCGCTGGCCGCGGCCGAGTTCCCGTTCGATATAGGGCAGAATCTGCTCGACGACTTGGGTTGCATCCGGCCCCTCTTTTTCGCCAAACAGCTGATTGTCTACTTGCGCCAATAGGGAGGGATTTTGGTAGGCGGCGCGCCCCAGCATCACACCATCAACGTGTTGTAAATGGTGCTGGCATGCTTCCAGAGAATGGATACCACCGTTGATGACAACCTGCAAATCCGGGTAGTCCTTTTTCAGTTGGTAGACTAAATCGTAATTGAGTGGGGGTATTTCCCGGTTCTCCTTGGGGCTGAGACCTTGTAGCCAGGCTTTGCGGGCATGCACGATAAAGGTGTTGATGCCCACCGCTGCCTGGGCTTCCACAAAGCGGGCCAGGCCCGCGTAGTCTTCCATGTCGTCTATCCCGATACGGTGCTTTACTGTCACGGGAATTGTGACGGCTGCGCGCATGGCGGCGAGCCCGGCCGCAACCGTATCCGGGTCTGCCATAAGGCAGGCGCCAAACCGGCCAGACTGGACCCGGTTGCTGGGACAACCACAATTGAGATTGATTTCGGAATAACCCCACCCCTCGGCGATACGGGCACATTCCGCCAGTGCCTGTGGGTCGCTGCCACCCAGTTGCAGGGCCAGGGGCTGTTCGACGGCATCAAACTGTAGATGTCGCTCCCGGTCACCGTGCAGTATTGCACCGGTGGTGACCATTTCGGTATAGAGACGCGCGTGTTTGCTCAGGAGGCGCCACAGATAGCGGCAATGGCGGTCACTCCAGTCCAAAAGTGGCGCAGTACAAAAGCGGTGCGAGTTGTATTCAGGCATAACTAATTGATTTTAAAGGGGTATATCAAATTCTAAGCCGATGTTTCAAAGTTGCAAAAGGCGCCTAAAAACCCCATTTTAACCTGTTTTTACACCCACAGTGGTACAATAATGGTACAAGAAAAAGCTTGTACCAGTGAGAAATCAATGGCCACGATTCGGGCACGCAAGAATGCGAAAGGGGAAGTGCGTTATACGGCGCAAATCCGCATTTTTAAGAACTCTAAGTTAGTTTACACAGAGGCGGAAACATTCGGCAAAAAGGCACTGGCAAAGGCGTGGGTTGATAGACGAGAACTGGAACTTAGCGACCCGGACCAGTGGCGCAAACATCAGCAGCGCGGCATCACGGTAGGCCATGTACTGCAAACCTACCTGGATGACTTTATTGAGGTTGGTAGTTTTGGGCGCAGCAAATTGGCCACGATAAAAATGCTGATACGGCGCCCGGATATTGCCGACTTGGATGCCGTACATTTACGCCGTAAAGAGGTTTTGGAATATTTGCGCAGACGATTAAAAGAAGCGAAACCTCAAACGGTTAAAAACGACATTATGTGGTTGTCGGTTGCTTTTCGTACCATCGCCGCAAGTCGGGAGTGGCCCATTGCTGCTGATGAAGTGGCTACTGCGTTTGATGTGGCTGTGCGCACACGCATGGTGACCCGTGCAGAGAAACGTGACCGCAGGCCGACGCTGGCAGAGTTGGAGACGATAATCGATTATTGCCGTTCCAGCCGAAAATTGACAATTCCCATAGATGAGTTGGTACTGTTTGCTATTTTCTCTGCGCGAAGGATGGAAGAGATTACTGGGCTGCTTTGGGATGATCTGGATGATGAGCGTCGGCAGATTCTGGTGCGAGATGCCAAAGATCCTGTTCGCCCGGTGTCATTCTGGGCACACTTGCCGGATGAAGCGCTAGCCGTGATTCAGCGCCAGCCACGTGTTGATAAATGTATATTCCCCTATCAATCGAAATCAATTGGCGGTCGGTTTGGGGTAATTAACAAAGTGCTGGAAATCAAAGATTTGCGCTTTCACGATTTGCGCCATGAAGCAGCGAGCTATTGGTTTGAGCGCGGCTTTCCGATCCAGCGGGTAGCACAGATCACTGGCCATCGTTCCTGGTCTACACTTCAGCGTTATACGCACCTCTATGAATTTGGTGAGGTGGATAAGTACGCTGGCTGGAGATACCGGCCCACTCTCAAGAGTTGTTTAAACGCTGCCAGTCATTCATAGCTTGCTTGCGGCAACCATCAATATGTTGTGCTAAGTCATTAGCACTGATCAACCATTCACTTTTCTGCGATCCTCCACGATAAGCGGGCACGGGGAGTTGGTGTAAACGTGCGCGTTCCATTGCTTTGCGTGGCAACATTCCGAAATATTTCTCACAGCATTTCTTAAGAGGGATATCCACACTACCGAACTCAGCCATTAGTAAAAATACTGTATTCACTTTTTGGTTTCCTCTCCGTTGAGAGCTTCCAGTCTGAACTTCTTTAGCGCTGTCTTAGGTTCTGTCATGTCGGCTCTCCTATCCTTTGGTCTTCAGCCAAACAAAATCCATGGCCGTCACGAGTGATTTCTCCTGCCTGCTCCAGGGCATCGAAAACGGGTTTTACGAATCTATTACCGCCGCGCACGGCGTTGTTGATGCGCCTCAGCACGGGGCGGGTGCCGAATTCACCGGCGCAAATACGGTCGGCTAGCTCAATCTGTTCCTGGCTGAGATCGGCGTTTACAAGCCGTTTACCGACCGTTGACAAGCGTTTAGCTGGCATTGAGGGCCGTTTACAAACCGTTGACAACTGTTGGGGGTGTGTTGAGGAATCTTGCTCTTCCGTTGACAACCGTTTACCTACTGTTAACAGCTGTTTAGCGTCAGATGGCAACCGTTTCGGCTCCATTGGCGACCGTTTACCGACCGTTAACAAATGTGTTAACAGCCGTTTACAAGTTGTTAACGGCCGTTTACAAGCCGTTGACAACGGTTGAGCATCCGTTGACAGCCGTTTACAAACCGTTGAGGCAGCGTTAAACGCTAGTAACGCTACCAGCCCTACCACATCTGTGATGATTGCCAGGGCGAGGAATCCGGCGTGCTGTAATCGCACGGGGTCTGTATTGAGCATGCTGGCCAGGCTGTTAAATGCACCGTGTGTGCTGGCGCCTGGTTGGGCTTTGGATAAGTTTTCGATCAACTGGCTGCGCTGGCCTTCCAAGGCGCGCAATTGGGCGGCGGTATCAATGGCGCGCTGGCGGTAACCGTTGGCGGCGTCTGTGGCGATCAGGCCGTTGAGGCTGTTGATCTGCTCTTTAATACTGTTGAGCTGCTGTTCAAGCGCTTGGTATTCGAGGCTGCCCTGGGTGCTGCGTTGCTGCTGTTCTTCACTGTGTGTGGCGAGAAAACCAACGGTGGCGACAATACTGATCACCACCAGTAATGGCCAGAGTACGAGGAGGACATGGCCACTGAGCTGTCCCTGGGAGCGCAGCCAGAGGCCCAGAGGCGCAAAACTAAACTTACACAGCTCCAGAGCAACGGCGGTAAGTCCGGCCACTACCTGGCTGCCGGTAGTGCTGGGTATAGCGATCCACAGCTGCACAGTAAAGGCGAGGCTGGTGCCGCAGAAAATGAGTGCGGCGATGCCGGTGAGGGATTGCCAAAGCCTCACAACTCAGCCCTCACCCCTGACCGCAGCTTCTGTCATAGCCTTGTAAATCTCTTTGGCGGTAGTCCAGGGTACGGTGATTTCCTGTAGATATTCGCCGGAGCCCTGGCAGTATTCACAGTCATCGCGATGGCCTTCAAGTAAGCACTGGCCGCAAGCTTCCTCTCGGAAGAAGGTGTGCTCACCAATGCATTGCGATTTCATCGTATTGGTGATCAGTGGGCGACCGTTGCGAATATCTATGGGCACGGTTAAATGTTTCATGCGAATTCCTTTTATTGGGTGCCGGCCTTCCACCGGACTCGAGATCACCAATCCTAGTTGGGGAAGAAAAATAGACTGTCAATCAAGAGAAGAAAAAACAGTCTAATTTTCGCCAGTGATTCTAAAATCAAATTTCATTCATTTTCTTGTACCAAGTTGATTAAAATATTAAATACTGTCACCCACAAAGCCCACACTAGGCGGGCTGAGGGAGTTATTTAGGGGTGTGATTATTCGTCTTTCCTTTCCTTTAACTTGCCGTCAACGATGGTATAAACGGTTACCTCTTCGGTTTCTTTGTCGAAGATTTGTACCCAGTTAGCAAAGGAATTTTCTTTGGGAATTTGCTCAACTTTTTCTTTTGCTTTCTCGAGGGTTTCGAATGACTCCAATAAATCTTTTGCGCCACCTATCATCAGGTTGTAGCTACCGCAAAAAACTGCGTATCGCCTCATTGAATATTGCTCCTTTTAAAAAGGGGCCCAGTACCTGCGACCCAAGCAGTGGGGTACAGCCATCAGCTAATTACGCAGCAAAACTGCCGATATAGGTGTTGATTTTGGCGGGCTTGAATACATTGGCCAATTTTTCCTGTAACTCCTTGCCCATATCCTCTTGGGTCGCTTCCAGGCGCTTAATGCGGGCAGTGAGTGTGGGTGCGTCACCACCTGTAAGAATGGACAGGCGTAGGTCGAAGCTGCGAGAGTCCAGGCCGTTGTAGGGGGTGCATTCAAATCTAAAGCCCGCTGGTAAGCCTTCATCACTGCGGGCTTCGATTTTTTCCAAAGCACTACGGCTTGTATTGAAGTCCTGAGTCTCGTGCTCTTCTTTTCTGGAGGATTCGATGGTAAGGCGGCGTATTGCAGCAACGGCTTTACTGTTCGGGATTGTCTCGCCGTCACTGGAATAGCAGGTAATGTTGTCCGTATGGTCCTCCATAAACTCTGCCATGTACTTCTGTTTGCAGCGGTCGCCGTTCAGTTGCAGCAAGGCTTTAAGCTCTGCGGTTTGGATAAGGCTGAGTTTTGCGATGAAGTCAGCATGGCCGGGCTCTAATACGCTGCCCAGGTTGAAAACAGATCGTGCTGTCATACGCTGTGGGTCGACGAAACAAGCAGATTCAGCTCCGCCGAACTCCAGACAATAAGAAGTGAAATCCTCTAGTGCGACAGTTTCCATCAGGCCACGGTAGCGGTTGCGGCCTGGGAGATACTTTTCCAGGCTGTGAATTTTGAATCCTTCTGGAGCGGCCATGATTGGCATATCCAAGTTAGCGCTGCCGATGGTGGCTGCCAACTCTGCGGTGGTTTGAGATTCCTTGATCTCCTTGATTGCGCTTTGATCCATGAGCATTTGCAATTTTCCTTTAGTGGTCTTGGTAAGTGATTACTGAAAGCCGATTGCCTTCCGGGTTACGACTTTCGGATCTGGGTTACATCGTTATTAATGCCTCCTTTTGTGTCGAACATCTGGTTCTGTTTTTCAGGAAAGAAAGACAAGGCGCCTTTGGTGCCAACGTACATAGGAGTAGAGGTGGCGTTGTCCTCGGAGATAGAGCCGTGGTTGGTTGGCTTTTTGTATTTCAGGGTGTGCTCGATTTGCACTTGGTGGCTGTTCTTGATTTTTCCCACCTTGAGGGTGATTTGAACTTCGCCCTTGCGGTCATAATCCGTGACCGCAGAGGCAACATCGCTCAGGATATGGGCGAGTTTTTCCTCAAAGACGCCGCCATCAAGTTCTGAAATAAACCGGTTTACATTAGTAGCCATGGGATGCTCCAAGTATTTAAAAGAGGGCCCCATACAGGCAGCCCATACGGTTACAGCTGACTGAATGCGCCAGGGGCGCGGTGGAAATTCTTTAGCTCCTGTTCTTTGCTGCGGCTTCACCGGCCAGGGCAAAATAGGCAGCGCCGTCTTCATAGTCGTCTGGTACAAACACCCCACAGCTTGCACGGGATTGCTTCAGTAGCACCATAAACTGCCATCCCTGCTCTTCCGTGAGATCAAACCCGTAGAGGGCATTAAAAGCGGCAACGGTTTTGGCCATGGAGCGCTCGCCGTCTTCGCTATCTCGCTGCACGGCACGGTCGCGCATATGCTGAGCGGCTTTTTCCAGAAAGGCTGGGGCGCTGTAGATGGCGCTCACAGGAATCCCTCCTGGTTGCGTATGCGAGTGGTTTTAACGGTTGGGCGGCGCTGGAAGCGGGTACGCAGTTGTTCCTGGGCCTCAGGGCCAACGCCGCTAATGATTGAGGCGACCAGAGTGAACTGAATCAGGCCGTGTTTAATGGCTTTAGCGACGGCATCGGTACTGTTACGGGCGTGCAATTTAAAGAAGCATTCAGTCAACAGGTTGGCGACATTGGCGATAGAGCAGTGCATAGCGGCGGCGGTTTCAGCATTGCTAAGGCCGCGAGCGCGGTGTGTAAGGGCTTCAGCCTGGCGGGGGGCCAGCTTCCTGTACTTGCTGCTAGGAGTGGTTGAGCTGGTGCCGTGCATGGCAGTTCTCCAAAAGGGTCTAATCAACTCTACACACAGTGTTTATATAAGTAAACACTAAATGTTTAGTTAATTTTCAAAACCGGCGGCTATTTCTTTGAGAAACTTAACAAGGTGATGTTTGGCTGGGGAGGGCAACAGCTCTATCTGGTGCTGTAAAGAGCCTGGGCGAGGAGGGAGTGACAGCAAGGTATTGCCGTCTAGTGCGAGGACTAGAGCAATTTTCCTCAATAAAACAGGAGAAATGGTTTTAGCTTTCCCTTGCTCAATTCGTTGCAGCTGGGTCAGCGGAATATAAAGCTTAGTAGACAGCTCTTGTTGAGTCAGCCCGAGAAGTTCACGGTGTTGCTTAATTATCGAGCCAAGCTGGTGCATCGGAGAACTCGGCAAAATATAAGGAGTTTTGGCACTAAATCTTTCAAAAGTGTATAAATTTTACTCTTCCTTAACCTGGATTAAACCCGTATGGTGATGAGGTTCACGACATGAATGTTGTGTACTACACATGATGTGTTTTGGGAGGGCATGATGCTTATCGAGTTGCTGGACGAGGAACAAAAGATAATAAGTGCTGAAGCGAGAGATATTGCGCGAGCGAGTTTGATAGCAGTCATTCCAGAACAATGTCGGCACTGTATCAAACGGCCTTGCTCAGGAATATGGGCTAATGATGACAACTCTTGTTGGTATCAAGTAAATCTGGCTGAGTCTGGAAGGTAGACAATATGTATAGGGATGTACGTGAGTTTAGCGGGCAAGGGTTCGCACTATAAAATCCACTGATACAACCTGGGTTTTACCGCTGGCCATGGTTGCAGAATAAGCAAGCGCAATCGCCTGAGCTTTTCTGGCTGCGGGAATGCCTTCAAGCTTTTGAGCGTCTATTTCCCCTTCGACAGCAACAATACAGTCCTGCAGCACCTCTAAGTTCACACCATCGGATGCAGTGGCTGGGGTTTTTGTCGATTCCTCCAAAAGATCCAGTTTACCGCGGGGTAGGTCGAGCTGGTTCTCAATATCTCGGGCAATGCGGTCGCCTATAGGTTTGCTTGCCGCGCGTCCAATCAGATAGTAAAGCTGTTGCTCAGAGCGCTCTAATACTCTTGCAAACTCTGCTCGACTTTTATAGTTGGAGGCTATCCGGCGCAAATTTGCCCGTCGAATATCGTTAATGTCCATCTTTGTACAAATCTCTGGCTCTCCTCTAACTCTATCAAACCTTTAGCAGGCAAAAATTATCCCTGTATGTTTTGCCGTGCGCCAAGAAATCATTAAAAAATAAATAATATTTGCCATAAACTAAACATTGAATGTATAGTTTTGTCATGAGCATACATCACTACCTTCGTTCTCTGTCCTTGGTCGAGCGTGAAGCTTTAGCGGCTCAAGTGGGGACTACTGGCGCCTACCTAAACCGCATTGCGTATGGGAACGGCAAACAGCCACCTGGTCCCAAGCTGGCCCGTAAGTTGGCTGTAGTCCTCAAGGGAAAGCTAACTCTGGAAGAAATCCGCCCGGACATCTGGGGCGAAGGCCCCTTACCTGTCACCAATAGCAGTATGGAGGCAAGGCAAGACTTGGTTAATCAATAACCAACCATGGTCATTCATACAGGAGAGAGGGGTGGACAAGCAGGAGTTACAGAACGCGGTCGCGGAGTTCCACAAATCGGAGCAGGGACAGGCGCTGCTGGGTGAGCTGTTTTGGCAGCGCCTGAAATGTCTCAATGAAGTAGACCAGCGGCTTCAAGCATGTCAGCGGCTTTTTCCACTGAGGGTCGCAAAACATCAAGCGGTAGAGACTGAGCTTGTGGGAGGAGTTTATTAACAGCCTCCTCAAAACTATCCCCGGAGAAGATGAAATTTTTATTAGGGATGCCCAGCCCATCAGTGACACAGGCTGTGAACTTGGGAATGCTGGTAAGGCTGTCAGCTTGAATTACCTCGCGAACTTCTATGTGAACGGTTCCGGACGAGCCGCGTTGCAGCCTAAGACGATGAACTTTAAACAAAGTGTTTTTGCTAGACATTAAATCGAACATAACTAATTCCTTATTGTTATTGGTGTTGGAGGTTCCAGCATACCGGGGATGGCGACACCTGCCCAGTGGTGTGACAGCCGGGAGAGTTCGGCAGCTTTTTGATAGACAGATCTCGATCAATCGCGACCTCCACTCTAATACAGAGGATTCCCTCAGTTGACGGAGATCGTGGAAAAGGAGAGAAGAGATGAATAGTGCTAATCAATTGCCGGTTATTGCCGGCGTCGAAATTACCACTGATGCTGAAGGGCGCTTCAATCTGAATGCGCTACACAGAGCTAGTCAGTCGGGTGAACACAAGAGTCCGAGTCAGTGGCTAAGGCGGGATGAGGCGAAAGCCTTAATCGCGGAACTTGAATCCCAAAGTGTAAATTTACACTTTGGCCCAATCAATAAAATTCGGGGCGGCAATGCACCGGGCACCTTCGCCCATGAACTGCTGGCCGTGGAATATGCTGGCTGGATTAGTCCCGCTTTCCGTCTTCAGGTCAATCAAACCTTCATTGACTACCGCACAGGCAAACATGAACCAGCCCCTGGCGCAACAGGCGACCGCTGGATATTCGACCTTGCCGTGGACACCCTGCGCCCCGACGACACATCCAAGCTGTCCATGCTCAAGAAATTCGGTGAGAAGCGCGGCCAGGATATGCAGTTCCTGCCGGACTACTCCGAGAGCAAAGGGGTACACCACTCCCTGTCAGAGCTGCTCAGACGCCATGACTCAAGCCTGTCAGCCCGCAAAGCCAATCAGATTCTGGTGAACCTGGGCTATCTGGAAGTGCGATCCCGCAAATCCAAAACCAAGGGCACCAAGCAGTTCAAGTGCGTTACCGAGAAGGGCGCACGCTACGGCTGCAACTTGGTAAGTCCCAGCAACCCCAGTGAAACACAGGCCCATTGGTACGACATCCAGTTCAAGCAGTTGCTGGGCCAACTGGAATCGGCAGTCGCGTAATGAGTAATAAATAGGTGTGAGCATGAAAAAGGCGCCAATACGGAAGGGATCATTTCCCCGGTTGACAGGAATCGGAGAACGGTCCTATGCTTATCCCGCTCCCGCAAAATCGGGGGCCGGGATTGATACCCCGTATGTCGAAGGCGCCGGGAAGACGCCTCTAGCTGTATGCGTCTTTTTTTGTGCGCGAAACCTCCTTGTTATGGTGGGGTATTCGGGGGGCCTTCGGGCCCGCCGTTTCCTTCGAGCGGTAGTATCAACCCGTTTACCCCGCCACCATTTCGAGATTGATACCTCTACGGTGGCGGACAATCCGCAATCGAAGGAGGCTATCATGCCTAACCACGCCCCAGTTGTGCCCGCTGCTCGGGCAGATCAACTCGTTACCCAATCCCTTGACCTTGCCGGTATCAGCCTGGAATCCGTAGAAAAGTTGCGCGCGCTGTTCCGCACCATTGCCTACATCCCCGATAACAATCCCACCACACAGGAACTGGCCGCTCTGGGCGCTCAACTTGCGGACGAGTGGGCCAATAACATTGATTGCGAGCGTGAGGATCTGGAGCGACTCGCCGCCTCCACTCTAATGAATTGAGGTAATGAATTAATCAACTAGTCATTGCTGAGCCGCAGAAGCGGACGGAGGCGATAATGGAAGACTCCGATCTTTTTGTCCTGTATTGCGTGAATGAACGCGCACAACAAACGGGCCTTCCGCCTTGTGAGTTGGCGCGGGCTTTACTTCAAATCCCACCTGAACAAATCAAGGCGGCGGCGGATGCTGACCGCACCTATCGAAAGTCTGTTGCGTTAAATGGGGGTGAAAAATGATTAAGCGAGGGCCGCGTCCAGAATCGCATTACCTGGTGATTGCCAATGCAGTTGCCACGGATCGCCGGTTGTCATTTGGTGCAGCCGGCCTCTTGATTCATCTCCTGTCAAAACCGGACAACTGGTCCGTATCTGTGGCTGCGTTGTCGAGAGAGGCACAGGAGGGCAGAGATAAGATTTACGGGTTGCTTAATGAACTGATCAAACTGCGTTATGCCCGTCGCACCTCGGTACGTGATGACAACGGGAAAATGTTGGGTACGGATTATGAAATCTTTGATGCACCACTTCCTGAGAATCCGGAAGTGGATGGCGCGGATTATCCACTTCCTGAAAACCCGGATACGGTTTTTCCGGATACGGATTCGCCGTATACGGATTTTCCGACACTACAAAGTAAAGAATATACAAAGAAACCATCTAACAAAGTAACCAGTGTTAATGCTCAAAAGCGTGCACCTGAAAAACCTGGGGCGATTGATTCGGCGTTCGATCGATTCTGGTCAGCAGGGTTACCCAAGGTGGGCAAGCAAAAAGCCCATGCCGCCTTCTTGGCCAACCTGAAAAAATCCAAACGGGATGCGGAGTCGTTTGCTGAGTTGCTTGCCGAGGATATCGAACATCGCCTGCTGGCCAACCAATTCGGATTTGACAGGTTGCACCCGACCACCTACCTGAACCAACGCCGCTGGGAGGACGAACGACCAGAGATCATTCCGTTTGACCGGATTGTCGAGTCTTACCACCGCAGCTTGCCCAACAACGTGCCGGTGACAGCCCTGAGCGACCGAAGACGGGAGTTCCTGACCTACCTGTGGACGCAACGTGCTAACCGCGATCTGGATTGGTTTGATGAATTCTTCGCCTTCTGCGCCAGTCAGCAGTGGCTGAACGGTGTTCACTGGGCCGACCTGGAGTGGTTGACCGATCCGAATCACTACCCGCGCATCACCGAAAACGCAAAGGGGGCAGCGGCATGATGGCCAAGCGTCTGAACCGGGACGAGCAGAACACCTTGATCGCTGCAGAGCAGATGGTTCTTGGTGGACTCCTGATCAACCCCTCCGCCATCGAGGAGGTGTTCGAGATTGTAGGCCGATCAGATTTTATGACTCCGGCACACCGTACTATCGCTACAGCCATCAAATCCCTGGCAGAGAACTCCCAGCCAGTGGACGCGTTTACTGTGGGTGAGGAGCTGAACCGCACCAAAAAACTGGGGTCTGCTGGAGGCGTTGCTTACCTGGCTGAACTGTGTGAACAGACTCCTGGGGCATCGAATGTGCGGACCTACGCTCACATTGCTGCTGATCATGCCCATCGCCGTAAGTTGCTGGCTGCTTTCGATGATTTCAGCAAAGCCGTTTACACCGCGCCAATCCGGTCTGTGACGGAGATTATCGGCGAGTGCCAGTCCAGCCTGTCCGACCTGGAGCGTGCCCGAGATACCGGTACAGGCCCTCAAGATCTGGATGGGGCAGCCAGGGAGGTTCTGCAGGACTGGAACCGCCTGGAGACTGGCGAGCAGATCGAGCGGGTACACACCGGCTGGGATTGCATAGACCGCCGTTGGAAAGGGCTGCGTGGTGGTGAGTTGGTAATCCTTGCTGGGACCACTGGTACAGGAAAGACCGTATTTGCCATGCAGGTGGCTGCGCACAATGCCCTCAACGGTAACCGTGCCTTGGTTTTTTCTTTGGAAATGAGCCGCCGGGAACTTTACCGCCGGCTGGTGGGCATGGTTGGCCGCATCCCCATAGGGCTCGCCGACTCCGACAACTCCGATGACCGCAAAGGTTTTTACGCACAGCACAGTCAGGGTATGACTCACGCCGTAAGCCAACTCAAGGGCATCGACATGGGGGTGGACGACCAGGGTGCGCTGCATATCAACCAGATTGCCAGCCGTGCCCGCCGTGAGCATCGCAAGAGCCCGTTGTCACTGATCGTGGTGGATTACCTGCAACAGGTGCGTGGTGATGGATTGAGCCGGGAGCGGGAAGTGGCTGGTGTCTCTGCCGGGCTCAAGGCATTGGCGAAGGAGTTGGATATACCGGTGTTGGCACTGTGCCAGTTCAACCGCGAAGCAGCCAAAGGTGGCCGGCCCAATATGTCCCAGCTACGCGATTCCGGCTCTATTGAACAGGACGCCGATATCGTGGCGCTGCTGTACCGGGAAGATAAAGACAATTTCGATTCCCTAAACCCTGGACTGGTGGAAGTGATCACTGCCAAGCACCGCCGTGGTGAGCCGGGCATCGACAACCTTAAGGCCAAGCTCAACCAGTTCCGCATGGATGTATGGACGGCGGAGGTACTCCAGGCTGAGCCACCGAATAGATTCCGGCAATTCACTGGTTAATCAAGAAAGCGGAGGGGGGAATATGCGCACTCTGGAATTCACCTTGCCCCAGGCCACGCCATCCAATAACCAGTTGTTGCGGATGCACTGGAGGAAACGCAGGGGTGTGAAAAAGCAGTTGGCCATGGAAGTAGCGGCAGCCCTGGTGAGAAGTGGCCAGCGCCGGCCCAACGAGCCTCTGGCGCAGGTGTATATCGAGATTGAGCGCGGTTCTGCCGGTGAGCTGGACGATGACAACCTGCAGGGTGGCACAAAGCTGCTGATCGATGTGCTGGAGAAGCCCAGCCGGACCAATCCCCACGGCCTGGGCTTGATTGAGAACGACAACAACCAGTGCGTGGTTAAGCGCCGAGTCACCCAGGCACCAGCCAAGCGTGGACAGAGCTACACCCGGGTACTGATTGCGGAGGTGCTGGAATGAGCCAGGTTGAGCTTCTGAGAAGATTCCGGCAATTCGTTAGTTGATCGTGATAGGGGGAAAGATGGTCAATGAAATCAGCATTCGTGAGCGCTTGTGGGAGTGGTCCAGGGCCTACCCTGAACGTGCGGGGGACTCGGTGAACTGGCCCCGTATGGCAGCATTTGGTCGAAGGATGAAATCTGGGCATAGTGAGAGCCCGGTACCGATAGATTACGAGAGAGCAGCCCTTACGGATGCGGCAGTATTGGCTTACCTGAATGTGATAGCCAGGCGCCAGGACAAGGAGAAGGCTGCGCTGGAGAGGAGGGTTTTTTGGTTGAGGTATTACTACCGGTGGGAAATGCGAGAGACCTGCATAAGGGTGAAGCGATCCAAAGCCTGGGTGGAGAATATGTGTAACTTAATCGAGGGAACGGCAGAGGCACTTTATCTGGCGGATAATGCCGCATAACTGTATTTAAATACAAGCTGTATGTATTGACAGCCTAGGCGTGAAGATACTATATTCAGCTAAGCTGTCGCGAAGTATGTGCAGCGGGACCATACCCCCCTTTGAAAGCCCCGTCTGGTTAGTCCGGCGGGGCTTTTTTATGGCTGTAGTTTGGGTATGGGCTATTCGTAATGTAATTGGGATAAGGTGTTGATCAACGCCAAACCCGATGTATACTGTAATAAGATAAATGCCAGTAAGGCAAGATTTGGATAGAGGCAGGGCGTTTTTGTAGAGACTGCTAGATCTGCTTCCGGCCCACGCTCTTCGACCCATAGAAGGTGTAGTCACGGTCAATAAAGACCGGTTAAAGCCTTGTGACACACTTTTAACAAGCGCACATTGGTTGCCGTGTAGAGGGGTATTTGATAATTATGGAGTTGGTTAGGTATTTTTTTGATAATTTTTACACCAAAAATCAATTGCTCGATAAAGCTAATGTTGACGAAGGGAGGCTTCTGGAGCTTCAGAATCTGGAAGTAATGCCTAGAGCCTCGTATAGTCTTGAGATTAGTATTCAATGCGACTCCTTCTTTGGGGCATACGAGGCAAGTGAAAATTCAGAATTTTATTCTAAAGGTTATTTGTCTTGGGTAAATATTTTGCTCTCTTTGGAAAAAGTTGAGGATGCCAAGAAAATATTCAAAGACAGATACTGCCAACAACTGGAGTCTTTGAGAGAAGACGGAATTTATTCAAACAGCCCAAAATTAAACAGTGAGTTAGAGCTGACACTTGATAGTGAGTGGAAATATTTTCTTGATGGTACTTATGGCTTATGTACAAAAAATGGCCTTCCAGAGCAGATAGCCTCAAAAGAAATTGCTATACTCATCGCCAGTGATTTTTTAGACTGCGATTTAATTGAGGATCAGAGCAGAAAAAAGCTGATAAAAATAATAGATCTTCTCGACGACGTAAGTTCATATTTTGCGCCACATGAACGGGAAAGTAGCTCAAGACAAAAGTATATTAATGAGCTACGACTAAGGTACGACTTAACGAGTTAATCTGGTAAAGAGAGCCCCTAATCCGTGCCTTTACTCGGGAAGCAGTAATCAGAATAATGGTGATCACGGCGATCACTATATAGATGTTATCCACCATATAATTTTTGTGAAGAGCTATAGGAAATGATTAAGGTTGTATTAATAGTAGTTTTAGCTGCAAGTATTGTGGGTTTTGCGGTTAAAGTTTTGGCCCGCACAGGCAAGGACTCAGAGGTGCCGACTGTATGGGATAAGGTGATTGACGTGTCATCAAAAATATCTGTCAATCCAGATAAGGCTAAAGAATATATACTTCTTGGAAAAAATGATGATGATATTCGAGGTGAAGATTCAGTCTTTTATAATCAGGCGCGAAATGATTTTGGAAATAACTTTATACAGTGGATTCAAGAAGATATTGAAGACCAGATGATACCTTGTGCAGTGTTTAAAACGGTTATGGCAGGGCTTGGCTATATGGGCCACCTTGATTGGAAGAATATATACAATATCGAGGAGTTTATTTTTTCTTTAGATAAAGTGTTATCGAAATTATCTCTCAAAAAAATATCTCTGGAAGAAAAGCAAGAGATAACCACAGAAATACAGAAATCTAAAGATGATCAGAACTACATTGCTCATACTAATGTATCTAAACTAGAAGAAGCTGTTGAAGCTCGGGGGTACAAAATATTGTGGTTCGACGAGGATGGAGATTCCTACGCATTCTTTATAGTCAAGCCTGCCATATTTAGTTCCTTGCAATCAGTACAGCTTGATACACATCACAAGTTTAGACAGGTACAGTTTTAGTGTTTACGGTATAATAAGGTATTTCCCACAATTCCAGCGAAGATGTACAAAACTCTCTGCAAGCTGGATAGTTTCATGGGCCGATATTTTCATCATCTTTAAGTATTTAGATTAAAACCGAAGCATTCCCAAGCCCGCCCCGTGCGGGCTTTTTTGTATCTGGTAATCCCATGTTTGAAAACGCCTACTTCACGAAAGCGGAGCTGTCCTGCCGTTGTTGCGGGAAACTCCACTTCTCGGATGGCACGTTGCGCCGATTGATCAGGGTGAGGGGAAGGTTTGCCAAGCCGATGGTGATCACCTCCGGTTATCGCTGCCGGGACCACTGCGCCAGGATCGGTTCCACCATGACACACACTACCGGACAGGCTGTTGATGTATCAGTTACTGGTGGGCGTGCCTATGAGCTTCTGGGGATCGCTATAGAGGAAGGGTTCACTGGCATTGGCATAAAACAGAAGGGCTCACACAAGGGTCGATTCCTGCATCTGGATGATCTTGAGCCTATACCGGGTGAGCGTACCCGACCCACAGTTTGGAGCTACTGAGGCGGGCGTAGCTTGTTGTTATACGTTGGTTCCAATTAGTGGCGATCCTTCGTCTGACTTACATATCAGTCTGAACAGATAGGTGCAGATGAGGTTTTGCAGATTATGTGACCAAATGCGAATGGGGATTTTTTCTTTGTGGCTGTTATTTTGAAAGATGAGGAGGTTGTGCTAATAAAAAAATAAATACAAAGAATTACAAAGGAGTATGTCGTCACTATAGCAATAAAAGTTAATATCAGTCATGACATCCGTACCAATGAAGTTGTTGGTGGCTAAAAGGGTGCATGACTATAAGATAATTTATTAATTAAGTGCCATTGAAGCTAAAGCCACTGAAAATCGGCTCGATTTTTCCCATGGATAACGAAAAAACAAAAAAAGCAAAATCCAGGTTCGGTGGATGCTTGTTCATGGTTAAAAAAGTGTTTATTATCTTCAAGCTTAATTGTCGTGATTTGATAATAGCTTTAAAGAAAATAATGTTTTTAAGTATATGTCAAATCTATCAATATTCTATATCATTAACTAATAACAGGACGTTGTTATGCTTAAAGAGACTGTATCAAATATAACTATAATTATCGCTCTAATAGGTAGTAGTGGCGCATACTCTCAAGGAGAGGTTGAGAGCGACGAACATAAAGGATCCTTCAATCTTCAAAATGAAGAACAAGCACTGGCCGCTGATTTGGAGCTCATTGCTAGCGCAAGAAATTGGACTATTGATGAGGCCAGAGCAGATCATGATGCTGCTGTTGCCGTAGGCGCAATTTCTCAAAAGCTCGCAAAAGCTCGACCAGATATCTTTATCGGATCCGAGTTATCGGAAAACCCTGGTAAAACGCCCTCAATATATGTGAAAGGTCTAGCACCAGATGAAGTCTACCAGCTTGTGGCGGGATCCAAAATTGAGATTAATATTATCGATCAGCAGCCTTTTTCGTTTTTGGAGATAGAGCACCGTGCACTGCAAGTTCAAAGTAACTTAGCTGAGCTTGGCTATAAAGATTTTTCTACTTCATTTGATTTTCGAAGCGCTGGGAAAATTGATGTTTTGGTTGCATGGCAAAGTGATAAGCCCAACATTCCCAGCCAAGTCGTACAAGAGTTGCCCGTAACTCTCCAGGACTTTGTCAATGTGAAGATCAGCACTAGTCCTGTAGGTGTTACCGAGCTGTCTTTTGGGGGTATGAGAGTCCTTGATGACAACGCGTTTGAGTGTACGTCAGGTTGGTCAGTACAAAACAATGCGGGGAGAACCGGTGTCACTACGGCGGGGCACTGCAATGGTATAAATCAAATTGATCATCCCCCGTTTGCCTTACATCCACTTGTCCATCAAATTCAACACCGAGGTGCCTGGGGCGATATTGAGTGGAAAACATCTACTTATTCAGAGCCTGCGCGGTTTTATGCCGATCAATATGATAATGTTCGAAACGTCACCGCTCTTGAAGCTCGTGCAAATATCAGTATCGGTGAATCCATCTGTATGTTTGGCCGCGCGAAAAACCAGAGAAATTGCAGTCTAGACGTTAACGCAACGTCTGTAAACTGTACGTTTAACGGCATTTCAACGCGACGCCTGGTACGTATGAATGGCGATGTAACTATCAATGGTGACAGCGGCGGAGGCTGGTCTTTCGGTAACAGGGCATATGGCTCTCACGTTGGCGATTGTGGCGGCCGTAATGTATTTAGTGTTGCTGATCTTTTTGACGAGGCTATAGGTGTAACCGTTCGAGTACAATAACACTGATTGAAACTGCTATAAAAATCCGTTGTTTAAATCGTTTGGATTAGTTCTGACATAATAAAGCTATTATTATGTTGGAACTAATCCGGCTTTGAAATTTTATTCTATTGGTGTCTCTATCAGACACCCAACCACCCAAGCCGGCCACTGAGCCGGTTTTTTTACGCCTGGAGAGCGTGATTCCATGAATGAACAGGAAGCCGGAAGTGCGACAGTGGGTGTTATGGGGATATCGTCATCTGTGGCCTATAGGTGCGATTTGGTAGGGGGCACGGACAAATAGTGGCCTCTATGGCTGCTTCCCTGGCTTTCACGATTGTATCAGATTCGTGTAACTTACTGATTATAATGAAAATTTATGAGAATTGGCGTCGAATTGATTTTTGGGCAGTAATCAGGATAATACTGGTCATGGTGTTTAGTATATAAATGTTATAAATCGAATCAAAGTTATGAGAAAAAACCAAGATAATATTAACGCATCCTATGTTTGGTCTGGTATTTCTATAGGCTTGGCCTTGGGTGTTATAGCGGGTTTAGCGTTTGGTCTGTACGTGGAAAATATCGGCGTCGGAGTAGGCTGTGGTGTAGCTATAGGTGGCGGGCTTGGAACATCCGTAGGCACTATTTTGGGTATGGATAAAAGCAAGAGAAGCTAGCCCAGTGCAAAATTTATAACAAGACCGGGTAGTATACCCGGGGCCTGCAGCCCTCCGTGGGACGGCTTACCTTGTGCACGGGTCGCTATGCTCCCATTTTCGCGCAAAACGCGCACAAGGTCAGCTGCCCCTGCTGCGGGCGTTACAACTCAAAAAGGAATCGTGCATGAAATTTATTGTTTTGGCTTTATCACTGTTTATGTCATTGGCAGTTACTGCAAATCCGGTACCTGACTTTCCGTTCGTTATTGTCACGGAGAAACTTGAGCAGGAAGTAAAGCCCGATGTGGTAAAAGTACGCTTTAGTATATTGGCTTATGAACAATCCTCTAATAGAGCTATGGAGCAATTAACAAAATTTTCAGCGCTGATGCTGGAGGCTCTTAAAAAGCACGGGGTACTCATTTCAAGTTTAGAGTCAACCCAAATTGATAAAAGTACAAAGCGAGCTAGAAAAGACGGAGCTTACAATTTGGAAGTTTTGGGTTACGAGGTACAGCAAGGCTTCAATCTGAGATTAACGAACCTCGATAAATACGCCGGCCTTATGAATGAACTGATCCGGCTAGATGGTGTTCAAAATATAGATGCATTCTTTGAGACGTCTAAAGAGGAAGAGTACAAAGAGAAAATGATAACTGAGCTTAGTGCAAAAGCTCGGAAAAAGGCCGATACTCTTGCTCAAGCCCAATCTAGAAAGGTGAAAAGTGTATACGGTATAACTACGGAGGGAAACTTTGGTCAGGCGTACGCTATATTTTCCTTAGAGTACAACCCCCAAGAATATGCGCTGGCTATGGCCGCAGATTCTTACGGTATGGACTTGGTTATGGCGGTACCGGAATATATTAAAGTGGGCCAACGGATTACCGCAATATATGAACTTAACTAGCTTACGTGATAAAAGTTGTAACAAAGCCATCAATTTAACCGCCTTACGCTGCGCTTCAGCCGGCAAATTATGGCGGCGTTATGAGTCCGGGGAAATTACGTGCTAAAGCGATTTAGAAAGAAGAAAAAATTTAGCATTTATCTAGGTAGTCTGGCGGTAGCCCCACGGTCTGATTTTAAACGTTATCTTGATGAGTGGGCGGCCTTTGGTCATGAGGATTTAGATTCGGCTCTGCGAAAGCAGCTGATGGAAATATTTGAGCTCCCTTTGGCAAGCTCGTTAGATCAGCCAAAAGAGACTGATTTGGGCTTAGATATTGTAATTCCCAAGTTCCAATCGGGAGATATGTGGGACATATCTTTGGGGGATCTTGGTTTTCCTTTGGCTTGGCGCCCTAAGGTTGAAGTAGCAGCAAGAATATACAGATTAGACACAGGAAAAACACTCCATACAGCCAGTGTTACCGCCAAGCTAAGCTGGAGACAGTATTTTTCGAAGTTGTTTACGTGGAGGACATTCTTACGATTCAAGCCTATGTTTGATTCATCGGATTTGAACGTTTTGCTTCAAAGAGCTTGCCTAGGCCTGCTGGAAAAACTGAGGAAGGTGGCATGACTCATAACAAATAAGAATATGTTGCGCTTGCTGCAACATTTTCACCTGAATAAACAAACCGGCCCCTGAGCCGGTTTTTTTACGCCTGGAGAAAGCTACCTCCCCAGGTTCCACAATTTGAAGCTACTGAGGGGAGGGAGTATGGAGGGGCTGACAGACAGGGTTGGAGATACCCAGGGAGACAAAGTGACCCTACAGCCCACCCGCATCCCAAAGCTACTGAGGCTGGCCAAAGGCCGCGATTGCGTCCGCTGTGGCAATAACGAGGGCACCACAGTGGCCGCCCACTACCAGGGACCACGGAGCCACAGCTATGGCAAAGGCCGGGGGATCAAGCCCCACGATGCCATGGCTGCACATCTTTGTTATCGCTGCCACGCTGAGGCGGATAGCAGTGGACTGGGTAACTGTCCCGAGGACCACAGCGCCCGCTTCCTGTTGCTGATTATCACTACTCAAATGAATTTGCTTATAGAGGGTCGCGTCACCGCACGAGACTATGCCCAGGCCTTCCTGCTGAAGCTGTGCCGCAATACGGCGGAACTCATGGAGTGTGGAGAGCCTGAGCTTCACGACATCGCCTGTCGTCTGGCCGGGTGCTGGGACTCCGGCGAAATCGCTATCGCCTCCCAGGGGGCCATGGTGAGCAGCTTTGTGGGGGTGGGCTCATAGCCTGCAAAGTCAGCGGGCAGGGTCAGCTACTGTACCCGTCAGTGCAGCGTACACATATTCATGAGCTAATCTGGCGCAGGACATACCAATTTTTTAACTTTACGAAGAGGAATCATTTTATGAGTACATATCCTAGAACGTTTTCTCATATCGGTATATCGGTGCCTGACATTGAAGCAGCAGTTAAATTTTATAGTGATGTAATGGGTTGGTACCATATTATGGAACCAACAGTGATTACAGAAGAGTCTGACACGCCAATTGGGCAAATGTGCATCGATGTTTTTGGCCTTGGTTGGGGGTCGTTTAAAATTGCCCACATGTCTACGGGAGACAAAATCGGTGTTGAAATGTTTGAGTTCAAGAACAATGAATCACCGAAAGAGTTTGAGTACTGGAAAACAAGCACTTTTCACTTTTGTGTGCAAGATCCTGATATAGAGCGATTGGTTGCAAAAATTGTGGAGCACGGTGGTAAGCAACGGATGCCTATTCGCGAATACTATCCTGGAGAGAAGCCCTATAGAATGTGCTACGTTGAAGATCCCTTTGGTCTGATCTTCGAAGTGTATTCACACAGCTATGAATTGACTTATTCTCAGGGCGCGTATTAGAGCGTTTAACAAATAAGGATATGTTGCGATTGCTGAAATATTTGGCACCCAAATAGACAAACCGGCCACTGAGCCGGTTTTTTTACGCCTGGAGAAAGCTACTTCCCCAGGTTTCACAATCTGGAGCTACTGATGCTAGGTGCAACTTCTGCGATATCCGGTCTGATTGGTAAGGCGATCGACAAGGCGTTTCCTGACAAATCTGAGGCCAACAGGCTCAAAGCTGAAATTGACAGCCAATTGATAGCGATGGAACTTAAGGAGCTGGAATCGGCAACCAGTGTGATTACCGCAGAAGCTGGCGGAGAGAGCTGGCTTCAGCGTTGCTGGCGCCCTATTGCCATGCTGACCTTTGTCATCCTCGTGGTGGCGCATTGGCTGGGGTGGACCGCACCAAACCTCAGCGAGGAGCAAACACTGGCACTGCTGGAGATCGTAAAGATCGGCCTGGGTGGTTATGTGGTGGGCCGCAGTGCTGAAAAAGCCATCAAGACATGGAAACAGTCATGACCGTTCACGACCTGATGCGAGAGTTGGCTGAGAAGGCCGGCCACGCCACCACGGTAACCGCGGGTGCTATCGGTAGTGTTTACAGTCTGTTTATCCAAAATCCCATTGGCTTTATCTGTGCTTTGGTGGCCATCGCTTCCTTTGTGGTGAACTGGTACTACAGCCACCGGCGCTTGAAGTTGCAGGAAAAGCAGACGGAGAGGCGGTGATGCCAGCAAGGGCTAAGCGCTACTGTTCGCGCTGCAGGCAGGCGCACACAGGGAAATGTCCGCAGGCTCACAATGGCTGGGGAAGATGGCAAAAGAAAAAAGATTCAGATACCCATCGCGAGTGCGGTGGGTTAAAAATAAATATTGGGATATGATGCAACAGCCTGAGTTCAGGCTGATTATTTAAAGGGAAATTTATGATATTAAAATATAATCCATTAGCAGTGATTGCAACTAATTTTTTTTCAATTATTGCTCTGATGCTCTTTTTCACTGGGCAGGTAAGCGCTGAAATCCAGACTTGTAAGATATTGCGTACCTCCGATTCTCGGCCACCCATACGATGGAATTATCAAGAAAACCCTAAATACGACAAAAAAAATTCAACTTACAATTCGGAAAGCTGTAATGTGCCTGAAGGCAGTATAATTAAATCATTAAAAATAGGATATGGTTTTGAGAGAAACACGGAGGCATTACCAAACGGAATGCTGCAAGGGTGGTATGGTTTAGAAGTAAAAGGAACTTCTCCAGATTTACCTTCAAGTATTATTGGATTTTCGCGAGAGTCAGGTGTATTTGTAGGCTTCCCTAACGATCTAATAGGGATAGAAGAGAATTCTCATGTTGTCCCTGGGTTTGAAGGCATAGATCTGCATAATTTAAAGCTTGATATCTCTTCTAATTTGAGACGTATGAGTAATTTCAGTTGTAGCTTTGATGTGATTGGATGCCTAGGTTTCTTACATGCAACCTATACACTTTCCATTGATTACGAACTTGCTAACCCTATTATCCCATTGCCGCCTGCATGGGTTGTTGCAGTAGCATCAGGCAGCAGTATTACTGTTCGATGGGAAGATGTTGGTGATGTTGCCTATAAAATAGCCGTAAAATATAACAACGAAGATTGGACTGACTACAGCTATTCCCCATCACCAGAGACATCTTCTGTAATGTCGTGGGACAATCAGATTTCCGGCGATAGAATATATAGAATTATTGCGTGTAATAATGCAGGTTGTTCAGAACCTTCAATGATATCAAACAAAATAACAATTGAGGCAGAAGTATTTAAGCTGGAAACCCCCAGTACGCCTATTACAACTGTTTCTGGTTCTCATATTTATGTTGATTGGGGGGCAGTATCTGGTGCTGATAGATATGCAGTTTCAATTAAATTTAATAATCAGGATTGGACAGATTTTACATACTTCACAAGTGGCAGTACTCCACGGATGTCGTGGAATAACCTTGGTTCTGGCTCATATCAATATCGTGTCAAAGCTTGTAAGAATGGTATTTGTTATGATTCTTCTCAATCGTCAAATATAGTTCTTAACTAACCTCTGTTGGCTGGTAAAAGCAACGCTAGTAGAAGCGTTGCTTTTTGTTTTTGGAACAAGGAAAAAGTTGATGAAAGTCAGTGTCGCTCTGGATACCTCGCAGTTTGACCGTGCATCCAGAGTGTTACAGCGGCAGTTGCCCTATGCCGGTGCGCAGGCACTGAACAATGTGGCATTTCGAATTCGCGGGGAAGCACGCGCGGTGATGGGGCGGGTATTTGTGAACCCGACCCGCTTGACCTTGAACGCTGTACTGGTGGACAAGGCCACCAAGCATACCGGTGTTGCCAGAGTGTATATCCGTGATCAGGCCACCAAAGGCACCGCACCCAGTAAGTACCTTGCTCCCGCGGTATTCGGCACCAGTCGCAATGAGAAGCGCTTTGAGCGGGCGCTGCGCTATGCTGGTCTACTGCCTGCGGGTATGTATATTGTTCCGGGGGAAGGCGCCAAGCTCAATAAACACGGCAATATCACTGCGGGCACCTACAGCAAGATCCTGTCCCAGGTGCGGGCCAGTTCGGATTCCATGCAGAACGCCACCGGTAGCCGCCGCAGTAAAGCTAAGAGAGGGATCACCAAAGGTTACTTTGTCGGCAAGATTGAAGGCACCTGGGGCGTATGGCAACGGGTGGGGTATAAGCGCCGCCGTTCTGTGAGGCCCATTCTGATCTTTGTAAAGAAGAAACCCAATTACCGCAAGCGCTTTCCGTTTTTCAAGATCGCCGAGGGCATAGCGCAGCGGCATCTGTTACCCGAGCTGGGCAAGGCGATGGACCGGGCACTGGCCAATGCCCGCCAACGGTGATTCCAAAGTTTATTCAAGGTTGATCCTAACGTTGATCCCGGTGCCAACGGGTCCTCCTGAGAAACCGTGCGCACGGGGAATTCGGACCCTGCTTTTTTAACAGCAACCTGAAATTTCATAGGGGGTTATACCTTGGCTGAGTCTATCTGTCTTGATGATCAGGCAACCCAGTCGGGGTTTGCACGGCTGGTGGGCACCTCTCAGCCGGCCATTGCCAAGCATGTGCAGGCCGGTGTACTGCCGCAAGGCGCGACTTATGGCGTCTGGCTGCAAGCTTACTGTGAGCGGTTGCGTACTGAAGCCGCTGGTCGCCTGGCCAGTGATGCCCGCAACCGTCGCGACCTGGCCCAGGCCCTGGAGTCTGAGGCCAACGCACAGTTAAAAATGCGTGAGTTGTACCACCAGGATCAATTAATTGTCGATATTGAGTCTGTCCGCAAGGCGATGACCGAATGGGCCAGCGTCGGGAAGAATGAATTTCTGGGCGCGGTGGATAGCATTGTTATCGCCATCGAGAGTCAGTATGCCATTACCGTTGATCGTGAACCCCTACAGCCAAACATTGACGCTGCCCTCCGAGCTATTGGTGGTTACGAGGTCGAACCTGCAACGGTTGGTGAAGGAGATACGGAAAACCTGGATACCGCTGCCTAAAATCCCGCTGATTGATTGGCTGCCAGACAATATAAAGTTGCCGTCAGAAGACAGCGACAACGCCGGTTATTACCGGGTGGAGTATGTACCCTATTTCTGGGGCGTGATGCATGCCCTGGATAGCTCGGTGTCGTGGATGGTGGTGATGCAAAAGGCGGCGCAGATCGGCTGGACCGTGTTGCTGGCTGCGGATATCTGTAAATGTGCCGTTACGGATCCGGCCAGAATCCTGATGCTGTTCCCCAAGGATGAGAAGGGGCGGCTGTTTATGGATGAAAAGCTGGTGCTGATTATTGAGGGATCACCGGCAGTGAGCCGGGTGATTGATGTCACCACCAGTCGCAAAGGGGGCAGCCGGGTCACGCGCAAGAAATTCCCCGGCGGCGAAGTGCGCACGGTGGGCTCCAATTCTATTTCCAATGTGAAATCCACCACCGCCCGGCGCGGCTATGTGGAGGAGCCGGACGATACCAATAAGGATGTTGGCGATCAGGGCGATGCCATTCGCCATCTGCGCGAACGCTTAAAGCGCATGCGCAATAAAAAATTGATTATTGGCGGCACCCCCGCTGTTGCGGACTTATCCCAAATAGAGCATTACACCCGGCTTGGCACGATGCGTGTACTGCCGGTGACCTGTCACGAGTGTGGTGATGCTCATGTGCTGGATTGGGAGAATGTCAGCTGGCTTCAAAAAGAGGGAGGCACCCCGCACCCGGTATTCGGCCTGCACCAGCCGGAGACCGCAGTCTATACCTGCCCCCACTGTGGCAGTGCCTGGGACGATTACCGCCGCCAGGCAAACATCCTGCAGACCTGCAAAACCGCGCGGGAAAGTGGCGATGGGTTTGCGGGCTGGGTCAAGACCCAGTGCAGCGAAGGTTTCGAGCCGAATGACATGGAGCCCATAGAGACGTTCCACGAGTTATCGGAACTCTATGTCTGTATCCCCGGTACCGGTCTGGCAGAGGTTGTGCGGGATTATTTGGAAGCGGAGCATGAGGCCGAGAGTGGTGATGAATCGGCACGGATTGTTTTCCAGAACAATAAACTGGGCCGGCCTTATCAATACGCCGCCAACCAATTACTCGATCACGAAAAACTCTGCGAAGCCGCCGAGGATTACCCGGAACTCTCCTGTCCTGCAGGTGGCCTGCTGGTAACCGTCGGCATTGATGTTCAGCACGACCGCCTGGCCATCCTTATTCGTGTATTTGGTCGCAACGAAGAAAGCTGGCAACTGTACTGGGGCGAGATCGACGGTGATACCGCCGATAAGCGTGACGATTGCTGGGGTGCCCTGGACAAACTGGTATTCCAGAGTTTCAAGCACGAACGTTTCGGCGAGATTCGCGCGGCGGCGGTGAGTATTGATGCCTCTGATGGCAGCACCAGCAATGCGGTGTATCACTGGGTCAGAACACGCGATAAGAAATACCGCGGTGTGCTGGTAATGGCGATCAAGGGCGACAGCCATGATTTTGGCAGCAAGGAAATTTTTACCCAACCCCGACCGGTGGATTATAAAAACCCCAAGCGGCGCACCAAGGCGGACCGTCACGGGGTGCGTATTTATATCGTTGGCACCCACAAGGCCAAGGATCTGATCGCCAAACGGCTACTGGGTACCAGCGCCTATATGCACAGTTGCAAGCAGGTTCGGCAGGACTATTGGGCGCAGGTCACGGCGGAAGTGAAAGCGCCCAGTAAAAAGCACCGCGGCAAACTGGTATGGCAACCGCGCCCGGGCAAGCGCAACGAGGGCCTGGATACCGAGGTCTACGCCCTGCACGCCGCCCATGCTATGAATATGCACAAAAAAACGGAAGCGAAATGGTCGGCCATTGAAGCCCGCCTTGGCCAGCGCACCCTGTTTAGCGAACCGGAAATCAATCACTCATCCGAACAGCCCAAGCCCGCCGTGAAAAAAGCCCGGCGGCCAGCGCAGCCTGTTGGTTCCCTACTGGATAGTTAAATGTCTCAATCTGCTCAAGCTATGGTCGACCTGTATATTCAGGCCGAAATAGACGTGCTCGCCGGAAAAACCACCGTCATTAACGGGCGACAGTTTACTACAGAAAACCTGCAGGAGATCCGCGCCGGACGCCAGGAATGGGAGCGGCGTCTGCTGCAGGAACAGTCACAGGCTGCCGGCAAACGCCGCGGGCTCGCCTACGCGAACTTTTGCTAATGAATACCTTGGATTCTGTTATCGGGTTTTTCTCGCCCGAGGCCGGCCTGCGCCGGGTGCAGGCGCGACGGGCCCTGCGGATTGCCGCTGCCTATGAGGCCGCGAAGCCCAGTCGCCTGCGTAAAAACCCTATAGATAACCGCAGTGGGGATCTGGTTGTCGAGGGGGATGTGGAAACCCTGCGCGGCCAGGCCCGGCACCTGGAGCAAAACCATGATTTTGCTTTCGGCATTCTCACCACCCTGGTCAATAACGTGGTGGGCCCGCGGGGCATCGATGTGGAGTTCCAGCCCAAAACCTGGGATGGGGAAATCCACTATGACCTCGCCGCCCGGATGAACGGGCTGTATCGGGAGTGGGCGCAGCATCCGGAGTGTACCCGGCAGTTTAGCTGGGCCAAAACCCAGCGGCTGCTGTGCAATACCTGGTTGCGCGATGGTGAAACCCTGCTGCGTCATTTGCAGGGCAGTGTGCCGGGCTTGAAGCACCGGACAGCAATCCCCTACAGCATCGAATGCCTGGAGCCAGATTTTCTCCCGGTCGATTACAACGATCCCGGCAAACGCATTGTGCAGGGGGTGGAGAAATCGGCCTGGGGTGAGGCCAACGCCTACTGGCTTTGTGACGAGCATCCCGGCGCCTCGCTGAACTGGCGCATGAAACGCCGCCGTCACAATGCCGCGAATATTGAGCACCTGAAATTTGTGCGCCGCCTGCACCAGACCCGCGGAGTCTCCATCTTTGCCGCGGTAATGAACCGCCTCAACGATATTAAAGATTACGAAGAGAATGAGCGCGTCGCGGCCAAGATTGCCTCCGCCATGGTGGGCTTTATCCAGAAGGGCAGTCCCGATACCTATGACCATAACGAAGACTGGGATGAGAATGGTAATCGCACCCTCGATATCCGCGCCGGTGCCATTTACGACGATCTGCGACCCGGCGAATCCGTCGGCACGCTCCAGAGCAATCGCCCCAGCGGTCTGCTAACGCCATTTTTAGAAACCATGCAGCGCATGGCCGCCGCCGGCACCCAGGCCAGCTTCAGCAGTATCAGCAAAAACTACAACGGCACCTACAGTGCCCAACGCCAGGAATTGGTAGAGCAGTGGTCTGCCTACGAAACCCTGAGCCTGGAGTTCTGTGATGAAATTGTCGAGCCGGCCGTGCGTCGCTGGGTGCAGATGGGGTTGCTTGCCGATGCGCTGACGGTGCCCGCGGAGGTGGATCCCGCAAGTCTGTTGCATCTCGACTTTATTACCCCCGTGATGCCCTGGATTGATCCAGGCCGCGAAGCCAGTGCCGATGAAACCCTGTTGGAAAACGTGCTCGCCAGCCCCCAGCAGACCATTCGCCGCCGTGGCAAGAAACCGGAGGATGTGCTCAAGCAGACTGCAGCCTGGCAAAAAAAATTGGAAGACAACGGTATTACCACTCCGACCAAGCGCGCCGCCGTTCCTGCGCAACAAACCGAACCCGAATCTGAATAGGAGGCCGCTATGCCTAAAAAATCCTGGTACAGCATAACCGCTGCTGCCGACAGCGAAGCCGATATCTATGTGTATGACTATATCGGCTATTACGGCGTTACTGCCAAAGACTTTGCACGAGATCTCAAATCTCTGGGTAAGGTCAACAAAATTAATCTTCATCTGAACTCCCCCGGTGGTGATGTTTTTGAAGGCACCGCTATTTACAACCTGCTCAAGGACCACAGTGCTGAGATAGAGACTTGGATCGAGGGGATCGCCGCCAGTATGGGCAGTGTGATTGCGCTTGCCGGGGATACCGTCCATATCGCCGAGAATGCCTATTTTATGGTGCATAACCCTAGTGCGGCTGCGCGAGGGGATGAACGGGCGCTGGAAAAAATAAAAGGACTTCTCGTAAAAGTGAAAAAAACCATGGTCGGCCTGTATACCGCACGCTCGGGCCTGTCTGACGAAGAGGTAAGCCAGATCATGGATGACGAGACCTGGTATGCCGGCGCCGAAGCGGTAGAGGCGGGGTTCGCCACCGATACCACTGCCGCCACGGAGATGGCCGCCAGCTTTAGCGCTGAGCTATTCAATCAATTTAACAACACACCTGAACCGGTTCGCGCACTAATGGCGCAGGGCTCAAGTGAGGTTCGATTCCCGTCTGCGGTTGCAGACAACCCACCCAAAACCAAGGAGGCGCAAGCCATGCCCAAGACCACCCCCGCACAGCCGGGTGCAACCGCCGACAATGGGGTCACACCGGAAGTAAAAGCCAAGATTGCCGCTGATGCACAAGCACAGTTTGTTGCCAATGAGCAAAAGCGCAAAGACGATATCAAGGCCGTTTTTAAGGGCTTTGAAGCCCACAGCACAGTAATGCAGTCCTGTCTGGATGATATGGATTGCACGGTCGCCCAGGCCAAAGACAAACTGCTCCAGGCCCTGGGCAAGCAAACTGCAGCCCCGGTACAGAGCTACAGCTTGGTGGTGCAGGAAGGCGAAGGGATCAAACGCATGAAGGCCGATGCAGAAAATGCCATTGGTATGCGCGCCCTTGGCGAAACCCGCAGGGAAGGCAATGGCCTGGCCGACCACACCTTGATGGAAATCGCCCGCCTATTGATGCAGGCCCGCGGTGTGAATCTGGCTGGTATGGATAGAATGGCGATTGTCGCGGCAGCTTTTACCCACACGTCCAATGACTTCGCCAATATTTTGGGTAACACCGCCAACAAGGCCATGCTGAAAGGCTACGAAGAAGCGGCCGAGGTATTCCCGCAGTTTACCGCCACCGGTAATCTCAGCGACTTTAAGATTGCCACCCGCACCGATCTCGGTTCTTTTCCGACCCTGACGAAGGTGGCGGAAAGTGCAGAGTTTAAATACGTCACCATGGGGGAGCGTGCCGAGACTGCGGTGCTGGCCACCTACGGCAAGTTGTTCAGCATCACCCGCCAGGCCATTATCAACGACGACCTGGGTGTGTTCACCCGCATTCCCATGAAGATGGGCCGCGCTGCCGTGCGCACCGTCGGCGATCTGGTATTCGGTATTTTCCTGAACAACCCCGCCATGGCCGACGGCAAGGGCCTGTTTCACAGTGCGCATAACAATATCGCCAGTGCCGGCGGTATCCATACCGCCAGTATCGACGCCGCGCGGGTCAAGATGGCCAAACAGAAAGATGGTGATGCCGTGCTTAATTTACGGCCCAAGTTCCTGCTCTGCGATGTGGCCGACGAAGGACAGGCCCGGGTGGCGCTGGAATCCGAGTTCGAGGTGGGGGCAACCGATAAATCCAACACGGTACCCAACAGTGTGCGCAATATCGCCAGTGTGATTTCCGATGCACGTCTGCATAACCACAATGCCTGGTATCTCACGGCCGATCCTACTCAGCACGACACCATTGAAGTGCTCTATCTGGATGGCCAGCAGGCGCCGGTGCTGGAACAGCAGAACGGCTGGAATATCGACGGAGTCGAGTTCAAGGTGCGTCTGGACGCTGCCGCCAAGGCATGGGATGCCAAAGGTATGGTGAAAACCCCGAAAGCCTGAAGCCCTGACTGATTAATCAACGATTCCACACAGGCCGCTGCTGCGGCCTTTTTTAGTTCCAGTTTTTCAATAACCCAAACGGAGAGTAATCAAGATGGCCAAGAATTTTGTGCAAGAAGGCAAGGTATTGGATTACACCAATACCGGTGCCGCCATTACCGCCGGCAGTGTGGTGGTGATGGGGGCAGTCCTGGGTGTGGCACTGGTGGACATTGCCAGTGGCGAAACCGGTGCGGTGCAGATTGGGGGGGTTTTTACGGTGCCGAAAGTTTCCGCGGCCGGGATTGCCCAGGGCGAGACACTGACCTGGGTTGTTGCTGCAGGGGCCTTTGACAGTAAAACAGCGACTGCGGCCAATGGGGATATTGTCGGCGCGACCGCCTTTGCCGCGGAAGCTGCGGGTGGTGGTGCTACTAGTCTCGCGGTGAAGTTTACCGGGGTACCGGGCACCGTCAGTGAAGCCGCCGGCGGATAACGGAAAGGACGATCTTCTATGGATCTGGAACAGAGAGTAGCGGAACGCAATTTTCAGCGCTGGGGCAAGCCCGCCAGTTATACCGAGGGTAGCGGCAGTGATCCTGTCATGTGCCGGGTGATTCGGGATCAGGGGGTTGATGAATTTGCCGATGATCGGGTACGGGTGCCGCGTATTGAGTTCAGTCTGCTGGTCAGCGAGGTGGGCAGTCATAAGCCGGGCGCGCTGATTACAGTGAACGGGGTGGAGTGCCAGGTGTGCCATCTGATCGAAGACGACGGCACTGTGCGTCGCGTGGTTGTGGAGAACTGATATGGGCCAGCGTATTGCCATCCGTGACGCAGTCAATGTCGCACTGCAAACCCTGCAAGGCTACACCCTGATTGCTCCCGGCACCACGGATGAGATTCCCGAGAGCAGTCTTCCCGCACTGGTGGTGGGCTTTGCCACTGAAGCCATCCTACACGAGCTGTACGGCGGGAGTGAGCGACAGTTGGAAATCACTGTGTCTGCGGTGGTGAAGAGCCGCGGCGATGTGTATGCCGCGCTGGACCAGGCTGCTGCCGATATTGAATCCGCACTCGCAGACAATGAACTTGGCGGTGCCGAGCGCTTTCTGCTCAGCCAGACCCAGTTCGCCCTGGATGCCGAGCAGCCCCTGGGCGAAGTGCGGCTGATTTACGCCGCCAGCTATTCCACTGGCGCATAAACCACAATGGAGACTATCCCTATGGCCAGTAAAGCCAAACAGCACGTGCGCATTGTCAAACCCTGTGTGGCCGCCGGCCAGCCGGCCCCGATGGGTGAAGTACTGGAGTTGGTCATTGGCGAAGCCAACCAGCTGATCGGTACCGGCCGTGCCCAGGCGGTGCCCACAACACAAAAGGGCCGGGAAGGTAATAAAAAGGTCGGACCCGACAGCGCCGCTCCCACTGTTGCAGCGCTAACCGATTCACCCAACAACGGAGAGAAAAACCATGGCACAAGGCTATAAAACCCAGTTCCACCGCAGCGCCGATGGTACTACCTATACCCAGGTCGCCGGTCTTCTGGATATTGACCCAGGTGAGGAGTCGCGCGGTTCTGATGACGTGACCCCCATTGATGGCACCAGCGGTTATATGGACTTCGATCCGGTGGGCCTGAGGGATGCCGGCGAAGTGTCCTGCACCTTTATCTGGAACCCAGGCGATACTGGCCAGCAGGCACTGCGCGCCGACTTCGATCTGGATAACAACATCTATTACAAGGTGGTATATCCGGAGGGCACTGAGGTGGTGTTTGTGGGCCATATCACCGGCTGGGGACAGGCAAGCCCCAAGGATAGCAAGATCACCCGTACGGTGAAATTCAAGCTTTCCGGTAAGCCTGCGGTGACGCCGGGGGGATGATCTCCAATTCCCTTTGGGTGGACCAACCCTATTCTAGCTGTGTTTTGCCTAACCTTTGGGATCTGTTGAAGTATGATCAGTTTCATCCACGGCTGAATTCATTACAGCCACGCATAAGGTGCCAGGACGGCAGGGGCCTCTGAGTACATATGTGGCACGCTGATCACAACCAGATACTCCAAATGTCCTATTACCTAATTCATGAATTGTTATTGATTCCGCATCACAATTTAAATCAAAGGTAGCTCTCTTCGATATAGACTCTTTCATTACTGAAGAGCAACCACCTAATACCAGCAATATAGCGGATAAAAAAAATATTTTTTTCACGTAGTGAGAGCCTCGTATTTCTTGTGCTGTATTCGTCTTATTACCGCCATATTACCACGAGACTATTGCTATTCCAATTTTCACAAAACCCGCCTCCGCGGGTTTTTTTATACCTGGAGATTGAACCATGAGCCTATTTCCCCCGGGAAAGCGGGAGACGATTTGTTTTGGTGATACCACCTTTGATCTGTATGAACTGAGCGGCTATGAGCGCTGTGAATATCTGGCAAAAACCACCGGCCATCTCGGAGTGACAGAAGAGGGGGAATTACAGAAGACGGTAATTACCAAGATAGGCCAACTGTGGGACGCGCGGCGCCAGGAACTCAGTAATAGGCTGTTGCTGGTGGCCTATGCCCTGCGTCCCGGGCGCGAGGAATCCCTGGAGGAGCTGCACCAGGAACTGTGCAAATCGGTGGTACCGGAACAGATTGATATCCTGTATATCCCCGCTGCCAAGTTGTCCAGGCTCTACTTCGAGGTTGATGCCTTATACCAAGAGAGTAGCCCCGCGCAAACCGAAGTCAGCGAGGCCCCCGAAAAAAAAGAGTAGTGCCGGGCTTCCAGTTCGCCCGGCAGCTCGCGCGCGAGTTCAAGCGTCCCGATTACTTCAATATGTTGCGCAGTATGAGTGTCACGGAACTGGACCACTGGTATGAATATTACCGGGAGCATCCCCTGGAGTCCGAACTCCAGCAGTGGCAGCTGGCCCATATCGCCGCCGGCAGTTTTGGCGGTAAGCCTGCCGATTACCTGCCGCAACCCCACAAGCCGAAAACTGTGCAACAACAAATCGCCATCTGGCAATCCATGGCCTGAGCAATGACAAGACAAGCATCCATGGCCACCATGGTGGCCAATCTAGAGCTCCGCTCCACCCAATACAAGCGCGAGATGGTCCAGGTCAGTGCGCGCAACAAGGCATTGGCGCGGGATATCAAAAACACCGCTACTAGCGGCGATATTTTTTCCCGCTCCATGCGTGGCGCGGCCCAGGGTGTGGCCTCTATTGATGGCCCTCTGGGTGGCGTGTCCGGTCGGGTCGGTGCCCTGAATGGGTTTTTGCACAGCGGTGCCGGGGCCTGGGCCCTGTTCGGTGCCGGTGTGGCCGGTGTGACGGCCGTACTGTACAAGAGCATCCGTGCCGGCGAGGAGATGGAGCGGCAGCAGCTCAAGATTGAGGCGCTGCTTAAAGCCACCGGCGGTGTCTCGGGCCGCACTGCGCAACAACTGGACGAACAGGCGCGCTCGGTAGCGCGGGCGACCCTGGCCAGCGTTAGGGGTATCCGCGATGCCCAGGGGGTATTGCTGACGTTCAGGACGGTGCAGGGAGAAACTTTCGACCGCGCCATTGCCCTGTCACAGGATCTTGCCGCGGTGATGGGCGGCGACGCCAAGAGTGCGGCACTGCAATTGGGTAAGGCACTCGAAGAGCCCAGTGTCGGCCTCACCATGCTGCGCCGCTCGGGGGTCAGTTTTACCGAAGCGGAAAAGGCCCAGATCAAGGCCATGACGGAGGCGGGCCGAGTTGCGGAGGCTCAACGCCTGATTCTGGACAAACTGGCGCGGCAGGTGGGCGGTGCCGGTGCCGGCGAAGCTGGCGGCCTGACTGGTGCGGTGGATTCTTTGGGACAATCCTGGCAGGAATTTCTGGAGAAATTTAACCAGACCACCGGTGCTACCGGTCTCGCCACCCGCGCTATTCAGGGGCTTGCAGGCTCTCTCGACGACTCGCGCGGTGTGGCCGAGGATACGGAGGCCGCAGTGACTGCACTGGCCATTTTATTGGGCGGGCGCTTCGCCGGTGCCATCGGCAGGCAGGCGACGCAGATGGCGTTGTTAAATACGAACACCTACAAGGCCACGGTGCAGACCAATGCCCTGGGGCAGGTGATCGGGCGGACTACCATCACCACCCGCGCTGCCGCCGTGGCCGCCACCGGATTAAAAAACGCCTTCGCGTTTCTGGGTGGTCCTGTGGGCGTCATCACCATTGCGGTGGCTTCACTGGTCGCCTGGAATGCCGCCCAACCCACCACTGAACAAAAAGCGGAAAGTCTCACCGGCAGGATTGATGAACTGACCCGCAGTTGGAAAGAATTAACCAAAGCGCAGCGTATTAACCGGGAACAAAAGGTGCTTGTTGATCGGGATGACCTTGCCGTACAACTTGCGCAACTTAAAAAACAGCGCGACTTTTTGCGCGACGGCGGCCTGAAGGAGGGCTCCCGCTTTGGTTATCAGGCACCACTGGGCAATGATCATTCACGCGTACGCGAATTGAACGACCAGATCGATACGCTAAAGCAGAACATCGACAGCGCCAACCAAAAGCTCGCCAATCTGGGTAAACCCGATCAACAACGCTTCAGGGAAGAAGCCGAGGCGGCCTTCAAGGCGGCGCTGGAGCGGGAGGCGGTGGAGCGGGCGCGGGCCGAGAACGCATTACAACAGGCACAGGAGACCGGCGCCGCGCAGCTGGCGCAACTGGACAGCTTCCTTGCCGACCAGCGCGGCAAGATTGATCTGGACCACGAAACGCGCCTGCAGCAAATTGCCGCCCTGCAGATCGCCGAGGAAGAGCTGCGCCGGCGGGGCTTTGACTCCATTGAAACACTGCGGGAGGAATATACCGCGCGGGAGGCAGCTCGCTATCAGGCTGCGTTGCAGGCGCTGCAGGCCGGACCCGATGGTGGCGGGGCCAATCAGCCTGGCCCTGACGGCCTCACCGATACTGAACGCCAGCATATCGCTGCGCGTCTGCAAACCCTGCAGCTGTCCTGGCTTACGGAAATGGAGCAACTGCAGGTACAGCAGGACGAGGAGATGGCCCTACTCGACCAGGCCTATGCCAGCAAACTGATCCAGCGCGATGAGTACGAGCGTTCGCTATTTCAACTGGAGCAGAAGCATACGAAGGCGCGGGAGAAGCTGGAGCAGGTCAGCAGCAAAAACCGCTGGAAAGCATTCTCCGGTGCCATGGATATGATGCTGGGGGTTTCCAACACCGGCAGTAAAAAGCTCTTCAAAATCCAGAAAACACTGAGCCTGGCCAAAGCTGTCGCCACCTTGCCCAGTGCGGTGATTGAATCCTTCAATAATTCCGGTGGTTATCCCTGGGGCATCCCCGCTGCAGTTGCCATGGCTGCAGCCGGCGCCGCACAGATAGCGCAGATCAAGAGCACAAACTTCAGCGGCGGCGGAACTGCGGCCAGTGTCAGCGGTGGCGGCGCCACAACCCTGCCCAGTTCCACCGGTGCCACCGCCGCGCGCTTGGATACCTTTGCTAGCAATGATGCGCCGCAACAGCCGCGCACCCAGGTAATTATCCAGATTCAGGGTGATGTCGTCGGCGACAGCAGTGAACGATTTATAGAGGATCTTCGAACTGGGATTAGCAGTGGGGATCTGGTGATCATCGACAAAAATAGTCGGCAGGCGCAGGAACTGAGGGACTAGCCATGTTCATTGAATTTACCCCCACGCGCCTGCACCCCACCGGCCCGGGCAAGCTGGAAGCCATCCTGAAACAGTACGAGAGCGGCGCACCGAAGGTGGAAGGCAAGGAACACAAGGCTCTGTCCGGGGTGACCGAAACCACGGTGTACCGCATTGAGCGCGTATACCAGTGCCGCACGGCCCCCATCACCCTGAGCCCTGCCGGACTAATGGTGTGGGATACGTTTGCGGCCAGTTGTGGTGCCGGTGAATTTTTTACTTTCGATCCCTTTGGCACCGAGGCCACGCCGGACGCCCCCAGGACGGTGCAACTCAAGTTCCGTACCTTCAAACAGCAGCGCCAGCCCGCCTGGCGTTTTGTGTTTAGTTTTACCATTGTGGAAATCCTGGCCTGATGCGTAACAACTCAGAAACCTTCGACCTGGAAAACCAGTCCCCCCAGCGTGCGCTGCGCCTGGTGGTGGAGATCGGCTATGACCTGCCACTGTATATTACCTCGCATCGGGATATTCCCGGTCTGCCCGCCAATGCGATTCTCGGTGCCTTAAAAAAATGTTCGGCCACCAGTCAGCGCCTGTTGCCGGAACAGGGCAGAGCGGAGATCGGCACCATCCAGTTTGAGGTGGTGGATATCGCCGGCCAGCTCTCCTATGTGCTGCGCGACGAACTGGAACAGGGCAATGGCATCAAGGGCCGCACTGTGCGCCTGTATCAGGGTTTTGCCGGGCTGGACTGGTCCGACTTCCGCCTGGAGCAAACCCAGATCGCCGAGGAATCCATTGCCTACAGCGAAGGGGTGTACCGGGTGCGCTGCCGGGATATCCAGCGCGAGATGCGCCGGGAACTGTTTGTACCCAACAGCACCCGCCTGGCTGCAGATTTTTCCAAGACCCAGACCACCCTGCAGGTATTCGATACCAGCCATTTTGAACCCAACCCCCATACCGCCGCCTATGGCGACGCGCCCAGTCAATCCGTTTACTACCTGAAAATCCAATACCAGGACGGCTTTGAAATTGTGCGTGCCAGCGGTAAAACCGCCAACCGTTTTACCGGCTGTGCCCGCGGCCTGTTCGGCACCTATGCCCGCGATCATGTGATCCCCACCGACAACGATGACGAGCGCGGGATTGCAGTGGAGGAATTTATCTACCTGGAAGGGCCGGGCCCGCAACTGGCCTATGCCCTGCTCACTGGCCTGGTGCTCGGTACCAATCATACCTTGCCCGACAACTGGCACCTGGGTATCGACCCTGCGCTGGTGGTGCGGGACGAGTTTGAACATATCGGCGCGGACTGGTATCAGCCCGGTAATCATAGCAAGGGTAAAATACTCAGATTTGATGGTTTGAAAAAATCCGACGGTAAAAAGTTTATCGAGACCGAGATTAATTTATTGCTCGGTGCCTTTATGCCCGTCAATGCCGCCGGACAACTGGGCCTGCGTCGTATGGCCGGGGTGCTGGCCAATGCCGCCACTGTGGCTGCCCTTGCCACGGACGATGTCACCCGGGCCGGTGAACTGAAATACAATCTGGCCGGCGTGCGCAATCTATTTGCGATTCAGTGGAGCTGGTTCGAGCAACCGGGTTTTGACGGCAAATTCCTGCGTGCAAACGAGTTACTCGATGCCGATTCCATTGCCACCCACGGCAAAGCCAAACCCCACACCCTGAAATTCCGCGGCCTGCACAATACCCGCCACACCTACACCACCATTAAAAACACCTTCGACGCCCTGCGTGATCGCTTTGCCGGCCCGCCTTTAACTTTGCGTTTGGGGCTGCTGCCCAGCAACAATGACCTGGAGGTGGGGGATATCGTCAGGGTCACCCTGCCGCAGCTGCGGGATCATTCACAGGAGGTGGCCGACGGTATTCTGGATCGCGCCATGGAAATCCAGCGGATCAGTGTGGATCAGGTTTCCGGTGCGGTATCGGTGGACTTGTTTGGCAGCTACCAGCCCGCCGGCAGGATCGACGATCAGCCCGACAGCACTGGTGCGGAACTGCCGGACAGCTGGTATAGCGCCGAAGGCACCGCCATGACCGCCGCCGGTCTCAATATCGACAGTAGTGGTTTTTTAACTGCGGACGGTAGCCTCGCCGGCAACCCAAATAGTCGAGCAGTGTTTTATTATCCGGGGGATTTAACCATTCCCGCCGGTCGCACCTTGAGCGTCAGTGGCAATTCGGAACTGCGGGTGCGCGGGGTACTGCAGATCGACGGCACCCTGCGTGGTGTGCCCAGTAATAGTGGGCGGGGTTTTTTGGGCTCCTGTCGCGGCGGCTCCGGGCGGGTGGTTGGCAAGCGTGTGCCTGGTCATATTTTTGAGGAAAGCCGCGGGGTTGTGATCACCGGGCGCAATGCGGTGATGCCGCCACTCAATATTACCAACGAGGGCGGGGATCTGCAGGGCATACCCCATGACCTGCGTGGTACTGGTGGCGCCCGCGGTGGCAATTCCTTCCGCTATTTGCGTGGTGACCTCAGCTACGAGCCGGCAGGATTTGGCGGTATTGGTGGCAGCGGCGGTGCCGGCCTGGCGGTGATCGCCCGCGGTATCGCGTTGGGTGTGTCCGGGAAAATCGACAGCTCCGGTGGTGATGGCGGCCCCGGTCGCGGTGTGGAGCCAAGGCCCATCCCCGGTGGCAGCGGCGGTGGCGGCGCCCCCGGCGGTGTGGTGCTGCTGGTAGACGGTACTCAAAATCCAATGCCGGTACTCAGCAACAATAAACTCATTGCCTGCTATGGCCACAGTCCCGACGCCCCCGGCAGTGCCGGGCTGGGGGATCACTGTCTCGGCACCAGTGCCGTGCGACTGCTGTTTGTGCCCAAATCCCGCACGCCTTATGACGACTACGAGGACCCGGCGCTAGACCCCAGTGTGCAACAGGCCATGGATGCCGCTGCCGAGGCCCAGGCCGATGCGAATATTGCCCTGGCGGACCTGGATACTATCGCCGCGGACGGCATACTGCATCAGAGCGAAAAGCTGCAGATTATCCGCGAGTACGCGCAATTACTGGCTCAGCAGGCGGGGCTGGAAAACCAGGCCGACGGCGCCGGCCTGACCACGGAAAAAGCCGATTACACCGGCAACCTGGCCGCGCTCACCAGTTACCTCGGTGGCCTCACACCCGCCTGGAACAATACCAGTGCAGATACCCCCATCAGCCGCACCCTTTGGAACATCAACTGGCAGGCGGCGTACCATGCCCGCAACACCCTGCTCAACGCCATTGCGCAGCAGGCCCGCGAAGCCGGTATGCTCGGCGCCGCACTGCAATTTAAATGGGACCGCAGACCCCTGGGGTTGAGCTGGCCTGTCAGTACAAACTATGCCGGTGGCACCAAATACACCTTTAACGCCAGTGCCGGGCGCGGCTATCTGCATGTGCTGGCCAATGATGCCGAGGGCGGTGCCCGGGTTGGCCTCAATGGCCGCGAAGTCGGCGTAATGCGTGGCGACGATGGGGTTACCCTATGGTACAGCTTTCCAATCACGCTGGTGGCGGGTGCCAATGAGCTTTCCGTGTGGGCCAGTTCCAGTGACGGCGGCACCTACGGCGGTTTGGTGGTCACCCTCGGTGGCAGCGGCGATCCCCAAGCACTGCTGGATGCCTCTGTGGCCGACGCCAGGGCCGCTGCCGCCGAAGCCGCCGCTGCTGATGCCCAGGCCGATGCCACCGAGGCACTGGCCGACTTAAATACAATTGCCGCAGACGGCAAGCTGCACCCCGGGGAAAAACCCCAGGTTATCCGCGAGTACCATCAACTGCTCGCAGAGCAGGCCGGCATTGAAACCCAGGCGAACCGTTACGGTATTACCAGCGAGAAAACCGCCTATAGCGGAGCCATTACCGCCCTGTCGGATTATCTCAGCGGTACCGGCTGGGACAATACCGCCACGGTCACCACCATCAATCGCAGCACCTGGAATAGCAAATGGCAGGCGGTGTACACCCAACGACAGGCACTGCTCAATAAAATCAACCAGATTGCCGGCTCCCAGGCCGACTGGGACAAAATCTATGGTGACAATAAACCGGAGGATAATGCCACCGTAGGTGCCACGCTTGAGGAGCGTGCGCAGTTTCGCACCAGAAGCCATACATTTATGGAGGATTTTTCCAGTGCGGAGTATCGCGAGTATTGGGTGAAACTTAACAGCACCGGCGGCGCTATGAGTTACTACTCTGGCGGCTCCAGCCAAGTCGGTGGCGGTGCGGCCCGCCTCAACGACTATGTGGCAATGC
>NZ_JBLBUB010000026.1:0-70471 GCF_047289955.1 Microbulbifer jejuensis | reverse complement strand
TCAGGGGGAGGTTGATGCAGTGGTATGCGATTTAAATAACCGCCCAAGGAAAACATTAGGCTTTGAAACACCAGAAGATTTAATGGATAATTACTTGGCGGCACAAGCCGCATAAATGGTATGCACTTCAAGGTTGAATCCGCGTCAACAATTGTTGAGTGTTATTTTTATTTGTTTGATTGGTGAAGGTAAAGGAGTGCCATGTCTAAATTATTGCAATTAAAGTGTTTGTCTGATATAAAAAAATTTATATCAGAAATCGAGATATACAGAGCAAGGCCGATAGTAAGAGGGAAGCACCCGACTCTATATGAAGAGAGAAAGGAAGGTCGATATAGAACTGTTATGGGGGTCAGGGTATGTGACTATCAATTTTCCCCTGATGAGCGTTGGGTTTTGCCAAATCCTAAAATGGGATTGTCTTTTTCCTCTACTTGGGACAATTTAAAGTTTGTATATGGAATGTTCAAAAAGAGGGCAAAGAAAAAGCCTGTGGACATATACTGGGTTTTATCCGAGGCGGATATCCCTCCGGGGCTGGCATTTAAGCAGGACTCAGAAAATTCTGGACATTACTTTTTAGCGATAACAGAAAGGATGCTTGTCGAACAGCTGGTGGATAAGCTTCGCCTTGTAGCACAAAGAATGTCTGTTATGGAAGATGGAGGTAGAGCACTGTGATTACGTTTTCAAGATATACACATGTCAACGATATTGTTTCTCACTATATGAGAGCTTTAGGTCGTGCTGATATTAAAGCCATAATGGATTCTGGAATATCCAACCCCGAAGAAGCTGAGCTTTTTTCAAGGTTTATTTGGGAGGTGGTAGGGCAAATGAACCTAGATGAAGAAAATGGCATTGAAGTGCTCGGGCAGATCGATAATTCGGAAATGATTCCAGATATACATTATGAAATTTCTAAGCTCATGAGGGATTCCGGCTATTATAAAATCTGGGAAAAAGTCTCAAATGAGGAAATCTGATAAAGGGGTTCGCGCTCTTGTGTAGTGTATTCGATGTGGGTGATCACGCCGGCATGGAGCGCTTCCTGAAGGAGTACGGAGTACACCATCCGAAGCGCATGCTGTATGGCCGCCGCAGGCGGCCCACCCAGGACGTTTCCATTGTCACTGCCAGGCATGGGGGGTCGGAAGTGGAAACTGCAATCTGGCACCTGTATCTGGAGCGCGACGGCGACAACTGGAAGCCGCACCGCAAGTACTGGTCGATCAACAGCAACTGGCAGAAGCTGGGCAAGCGCCCCGAGTACCGCAAGTCCCGCTGCCTGATCCCCGCCACTGCCTGGGTGGAAAGCCAGCACGGTAAGAATCCGGTGGAGTTCAGTTACGGCCAGCCCTTTTTCTTCTGCGGTCTGTACAAGACCTGGGGCAATTTGCTCAGTTGCGCCATTATTACCCTCGGGGCACACCCGAAGACCAGACAATATCACGAGAAATCCCTGCCCATGGTCGCGCCCGCAGACAAGGAGTTTGTGGCCAATTGGTTGAGCGGTGGAGAAGATACTGCCCCCTTTGAGCCCTACCTGCACCCGCATATCGAGTACGCCGGGCATCCCCTGACGGTGAGGCCGGTGGTAAGAGCGACCTCTACGGAATACTCTGGTGAACAGCAGGAGCTTTCCTGACCTGAACCTCGCAAGATATCCCTCACTCTTGTTCGGCCCACAAAGCTGCCAGATCCTGTCTTCTAATTACTATCCTGGGTTTTCAATTTTCTTCATCACACGGCACGGCCAGCGGTGCTACCGCTTTTTGCCTAGGAAGCGACAAATCCAAGGTAATTCAGGCACTTAACCAGCTGGCATGCATTGATCTGTATATTTTTTGAACGTGGAAAAGGGTCTGCGATCACTCCTCCCCACGCCTGCCGGTTTTGGGCTTTCCTTTACCCAGTGAAATTGGAAAACACCGCAAACCCCCGCTAGGCGTGGGTTGTAGCGGTTTTCATGATTTCACAAAATGAAGAGTTTTGAAGCGTTATGAAGAGATTTTTCACAGGCCAAATTAGCCGAAAGCCAGTAACCACGGGGTTTTCCGCGCGGTGGTGGTTTTGTGCCTTATTCTCAGATTTCCTCGCCATTTGCGTCCACAGTACCCCACCTGGACCAGGCCGAGAGCGATGCCAGCCTCTTAATCCGTCTCGGCAAACGCCACGATGCTGTCGCCACCATCAAGGCCGGTCGGCTTTTGTTTTTTTCACTTCAGCCAGTGCTTTGGAGACAGCTTGCCTTGCCTTTGTGAATGCACTCTTGGGGTCTGCTTCATTAGGCAGAACAGTGAACTGCTTCTGTTTGTCGGTTAGTGGCTTATTGCTCATCATCATGTTCCTCCTTGAGATCAATGATCATTTTTCCATCTTTGTCACGTTTGCCAGATGCTAGGCCTTCAGGCTCTTTGATCTTGTCTTTGTTGACCTTCATTTCTTGAGTGAGCTTTTTCAGTCCAGCTTTCGCGCGCTCTTCTTTGGAAAGCCGTTTTAGCTTTTCATTGTGAGCAGCATTGAAGTCTTTGATTTTGTTACTCATCAAATTATTCTCCGGATACAGCTATTGCTCTTGGGGTCGTACTTGAACCCTTTTTGTTCATAGTAATCTCGGACATCACTATTGATGGGGTACATGATTTTTACATGCGTCGCGCCAAGGAGGGTGGCATAGGCGTACAGAGCCAGATACGTAAGGTCTAGATGCGGCTCTCCGGCTTCTGGTGATTTCTCGATATAGTCCAGCCTAAGCCCTGTAGCTTGATATGTAGGGCGCCCCATGGCAAAGCCTACCAAGCGGTTCCCACTCCAGGTGGCAGATTCAAATCGTTTGGGGAAGTTAAATTTCCAGCTAATCCAAGAGGAGGGCCAGTCCCAATCAACCTTCCTGTTAGGGTGGTTTTCCCACTGATGGAAGGCTGTATAGGAAGTGCTATCGACAAGTGCAAGCCGAGTACCTGGCAGATCCAGTGCTTCATTGGCCATCTGGATTGATTGCCGCCTGAGTTCTGTATACCTGCGCTCTAATTCCTCGCGCATGCGTAGCTTATAACCCGCCATGTGAACTCCTTTTCAAATGGCCTTTTCTGCTCTTTTTCTGCTGCACTTGCGATTTAAGTGGCTGGGAAGGAGAGGGGGGCATCTTAATAGTTGCGCATTTACCGCCTCCCTGCCAGTCGCAAATATTATTGCGTTGACACTTTGTTGACACTTGAACGAAAAAGGGCGGTACTAAGAAAATTAGTACCGCCCTTCGATGCTTGCAACTGATTGATTTGCAAGACTTTTTATGGCGGTGGGGTAGGGATTCGAACCCTAGGACCTGTTACAGTCAACGGTTTTCAAGACCGCCGCTTTCGACCACTCAGCCACCCCACCAATTTGTGCCCGGGATTATACCTAGCTCCTTAATGGATACAAGCATCATTGTAAATTTTTCAAGCAGTTCAATAAGTTAGACCGTTTATTGACCAGTTTTGGCCGTATCGTCGCACGGGTCAAAGCCACTTGCCACCTTCGGGGCAGGCGGCTTTGACCCGGTATGCTCTAGCTGGCCTCCGCTGAGTTGCGGCCGATGCCGGCATCGACATTACTCTGTGCTTGCCCGTGGGCCACACGGGGGTCGTTGGTGGGGCGGGACAGGGTGCGTGGGCTGTGCTCGACTGCGGCGGGTTGGCCTGTGTCCAGCGGTTGCTGAAGGCCCACTTTCCGGTGCTTTGTGACAATCGAAAGCTCGCGCAGCGGCTTGGGGTTGATCCGGGGATCATTGCCGGCGCGGCCTTGGAGTGCAGGGGTAGTTGTTTTTTCTGATGCTGCAGCTTCCGTGGCCAATACGGCTTCCTGGGCACCGACTCTCGCATCGCGCCGTTCCCGCAAAGCGGCGTCATTGGCTTCTTTCAGGGCGACCTCTTCGGCATTCTCCGGCTCAACAACGGAAGTATTATCCAGCGGTGAGGGCTCTGCTGCTGGTGTTCCGGCAGCTGATTTCTTAGCAGCAGCTTCTATTTCCACCCTGGCAGGAGCTTGCTCTCCTGCCAATGGGGATGAAATCAGCTGCTCTCCAGTTGCTGCCGGGAAAGGTTGCTCTTCAGTATCAGTTGTGGTTGCCGGTTGTGCGGGTATAGATACCTTTTTGGCCTCAGGTCTGACACGCTTGGCCGCATCACTTTGTGTTGCCGGGACTTCAGGTTGTTCCATCAAATGAGTACTTGTTGGAGCCTTTGCCATCTGCGCAATTTGCTCTGTCTGAGATGCGGGCTTCGATGGTTTGGGCTGGCCCTGGTGCCGGCTCCTGGGTCTGGTTTCCTGGGCTGCAGGCGATGCACCGGAACTTTTATTGCCAATGGCTTGAGACTTTCTGGCTTCACTTTCCGCTTCGTCAATGGCTTCATTAATCTCGCGGTTCAGTTCTTCCTGGCCTTGGGGCACGGTTGCGGTATTTTCTCCACGGCGGCCGCGGCGGCGAGCCTGCGGGCGTCCACGGACATTGCTTGGGCGGCGCGCAGGTCGTTGCTGTTGCCCTGCGGCTTCACTGACCTGCTCAGCCGTTTTGCTGTCAGTAACCGCAGAGCGATTGTCATCTTGATCACGACTGTCGTGGCTGCGACGGCGACGACGGCGACGTTGGCCATCACCCCGTTCAGTACCGGCTTTGTGCTCTACAGTTTGTTTCCCCTGGTGCTTGTCTTCCTGCTTGGCCTCCTCGCGGCGGTCATCCTTGCGGCGTGCGGGGCGTCCATTGCGGTTACTGCGGCCACCGCGCTGGTTGCGATTGCGCTGGTATCCTTTGCTGCGATGCTTGGATTTTTTGTGTGTGTCTGATTCTTTTTCCCCAGTTGAGAAGAGGGAGGCAATGGCGTTAATCAGGCGAATGAACAAACCGGGCTCGGGCTTTTTTTCCGGTGTGGGGGCTGGAGCGGTATGTGCGATCTGCTGCACAGCCGGTTGAACCGCTGTGCGCTGGGGCTTCTCCTCTTTCCTGGTAGCGGCCTCTTCGACAGTGCCGGAAATTTTATAGGAGGTCTCCGGGGTGGCCGTATCGTCATCGCGCAGGCGCTGCACTTCAAAGTGTGGAGTCTCGAGCTCCGCACTGGGTACGACAACGACGCGGGTATTGTTTCGAGATTCGATCTGCGAAATGGTTTTGCGCTTTTCGTTGAGCAGATAAGTGGCGACATTCACCGGGGTGATCGCACGAATCTCCGCGCTGCGCTCTTTTTTGGCCTCTTCTTCCACCAGGCGCAAGATAGAGAGCGCCAGGGATTTGGTGCCGCGAATGGTGCCCTGGCCGCTACAGCGGGGGCAGACCCGAAAAGTGGTTTCTCCCAGAGAGGGGCGCAGGCGCTGGCGGGACATTTCAAGCAGGCCAAAGCGGGAGATGCGGCCAACCTGGACACGGGCGCGGTCCATGCTTAGGGCCTTCTCCATGCGCTTTTCAACTTCGCGCTGGTTGGATTTACTCTGCATATCGATAAAGTCGATAACAACCAGGCCCCCCATATCGCGCAGGCGCAACTGGCGGGCAATTTCATCAGCCGCTTCCAGATTGATATTGCGTGCAGTCTCTTCAATATCCCCACCCTTGGTCGCGCGGGAGGAATTGATATCGATAGATACCAGCGCCTCTGTGACGTCGATCACGATGGAGCCACCAGAGGGGAGTTTCACTTCTCGCTCAAAGGCGGTTTCTATCTGGCTTTCGATTTGGTAACGGTTGAACAGCGGGATGGCGTCTTCGTAATACTTTACCTTGTTGGTAGAGTGGGGCATGACCTGGCGGGCGAATTCTGCTGCCAGTTGGTAAGCGCCTTTGTCGTCGACAATCACTTCGCCGATATCATCGCGCATATAGTCACGGATTGCGCGAATAATGACGTTGCTCTCCTGGAATAGGAAGTGTGGCGCCTTGGAGGAATCGGCTTCCTCCTTGATAGCGGCCCACAACTTCAGGAGGTAATTCAAGTCCCACTGCAGTTCGTCACTGCTGCGACCCACACCAGCGGTGCGTACGATGATGCCCATGCCCGAGGGGACTTCCACGCTGGCCAGGGCATCGCGTAGTTCAGAGCGCTCATCACCTTCAATGCGCCGGGAAATACCCCCGGCGCGGGGGTTGTTTGGCATCAGTACCAGGTAGCGCCCGGCAAGGCTGATAAAGGTGGTCAGTGCTGCGCCCTTGTTGCCGCGCTCTTCTTTGTCCACCTGTACGATGACTTCCATGCCCTCCTTAACCACATCCTTGATCTTGATGCGGCCTTCGTGCTTGAGGAAGTATTCGCGGGAAATTTCTTTTAGCGGGAGGAAGCCGTGGCGATCTTCGCCGTAGTCAACAAAGGCAGCTTCCAGGGACGGTTCCACACGGGTGATCTTGCCTTTGTAGATATTGGCTTTTTTCTGCTGGCGGGTACGGTTTTCAATATCCAGATCATAGAGCCACTGGCCGTCCACCAGGGCAACACGCAACTCCTCTGGCTGGGTTGCGTTGATTAACATTCTCTTCATGCGTGTCGTTTTCCTTGCGTTACACGAAGGAGGACAACCGCGGTTCACAGGCTTGCTTTTGGGCCGCCAAAAGGAGAGGACCAGATGGCGGGGCAGGGAAAAGGGTGGCACTATGCTCTGCCGCTCATTCGATCTATGCGGCCTATTGAAACAAATGTCCACCCCTTTCTGACACTGCAAAAACTCTGGATACGTGCTGCTGCCACGTTATCCATTGGTACCTTCAACAGTACCATTTTTCCTTCAGTACCTTGTGTAGTACTGCCCGGTACCAGTGCTATGGGCTTCCATGACTGGGTCGGGAGCCACCCGTCGGTCAATTTCAAGCTGGGTGACAAGGTTTGCGTCAACATTGCTGGTTGTGTAGCGCGGCTTTTGACCGAGACCAGCAGTTCTATATTTTGTCCACCGGGTTTGTGGAAGCGGTAAAACCCGGTTCGCCAGTGCGGTCGCTGGCGTTATCTGCTACAGAATGGGACGCAAGTCAATGAGTCGTCCTTTCAAGCGCTGCGGGTCACGGCCCGTCTTACCTTCGCGATAGTTACCCGCACAACCGCGGGTTGTTACTACCGATGAGGCCCCCAGGGATTTGCATTGCTGGGTAACGCCTCACCGGCTGGGTTGTAATCGATAACGCGGCATTCCCGCGCACCGGTCGAACGGTGATATTTTCTTTGAAAACATAGCTGTCTTTAACCTTGGCAAGGTGCCAATGGTCGAAAACCAGCCGAATCCGGTCTGCCTGAATATAGCATGGACAGAAGAGTGCTTCAATTGTCCCGGTTGCAACGCTATGATGCCTGCCATGCGCAGTACCCCCTCTCTTATTAAGCCGGCACCGACCGACAATTCCTCTAGTACCTGGACCCCCTCTGGCGGCGTGCAATTTTTGACTGTGCCGCTTGAGCTGGCAGGGCAGAGGATCGATAACTTTCTTCTGGCGCGTCTCAAGGGTGTGCCCCGTTCAAGGATCTATCGAATCCTGCGAAAGGGCGAGGTCAGGGTAAACAAAGGGCGTGTGAAGGCGGAATACAAGCTGAAGGCGGACGATGTGGTGCGCGTGCCGCCCATACGCGCGGCCAGCACGGCACCCGCTCCGCTGGCAGGGGCGTCTCTGCGCCAACTGGTGGAAGCATCCATTCTCTACGATGACAATGGGCTGCTGATTGTCAACAAGCCTGCGGGTTTGGCGGTGCACGGTGGCAGCGGTGTACGGCTCGGGCTGATCGAGGTGCTGCGCCAGATGTATCCGCAGAGCCCATTTATTGAGCTGGTGCACCGGCTGGACCGGGATACCAGCGGCGCAATTATGGTGGCGCGCAAGCGCGCCGTGCTGCAGCATGTACAGGCCGATCTGCGCTGTAGCCGCGTGGATAAATCCTATTTGGCGCTGGCTGCGGGCAAATGGCCGCGCGGCCGGCGGGTAGTAGAGGCCTGTCTACGCAAAAATACCCTCAAAAGCGGCGAGCGGATGGTATCCGTTCATCCCGACGGTAAGCCCTCGGAGAGCCGGTTTCAGGTACTGGAGCGCTTTCGGACGGCGACGCTTCTTGGGGTGGAACCGGTGACGGGGCGCACGCATCAGATCCGGGTGCATGCGCAGTTTGTCGGTTGTCCATTGGCGGGTGATGGCAAGTACACACCGGATGATGTAAACCGGGAGTTTCGCAACCGGGGACTCAAGCGCCTTTTTCTGCATTCCGCCTCTGTGGCTTGTCGACTCCCGGGTGGGGAAAAGGTACGTGTGGCGGCGCCGTTACCCGATGAACTGGGTGCATTGTTGAAGAGGTTGCGCGGGGAAGTGGGCTGATGCTGGTTATTCTTGACTGGGACGGCACTGTCTGTAATTCCGAGTCGCGTATCGTGGCATGCATGCAGCGTGCCGCTGAGCGGGTGGGGCTTCCACTGCTTGCTGCAGAGGCGGTGAGCAATATTATCGGGCTCGGGTTGCCGGAGGCGCTGGAGACGTTGCTGCCCGATGTTGGCAGTGAGGAAAAACAGGCGCTGCGTCAATTTTATTCCGAGGAGTGGTTGTCAGCCTGGGCCGAGCCCCTGCCACTGTTTGACGGGGTTTTGGATACCTTGGATCGCTTGTGTTGTGCTGGGCATCTGCTGGCGGTGGCCACGGGTAAAAGCCGCCGCGGTCTCAATCGCGAATTAGAGCAGCATGAGCTGGGGCACCTGTTTACCGCGAGCCGCTGTGCAGACGAGACGGCCTCCAAGCCTGATCCGAGGATGCTGCGAGAGCTGCTGCGGGAAACAGGCCGTTCCGCCGGTCAGGCGGTCATGGTGGGGGATACGGTATATGACCTGGAGATGGCGGCGGCAATTGGTATGCCCTCCGTTGGGGTCAGCTACGGTGTGCATGGTCCGGCGCGCTTGCAGGAATGTGGCCCCAAAGTCATCATCAACCGGTTTGCCGAGTTACTCAGCTGGCCGCCCCTGGTGCCTTGAGAGGCGGTGCCAGTGGGTCGATGCCATGTTCGCGCAACAGATCTGTGAGGCGGATCAGCGGTAGGCCTACCAGAGTATTGATGTCGGTGCCCTCCAGCTTTTCGAATAGTGCAATCCCCAGTCCCTCCACCTTGAACGCGCCCGCGCAGTCGTAGGGCTTCTCCAATTCCACGTAGCGTTCAATTTGCGCTTTGCTAAGTGGGCGAAAATAGACGGTATAGGTTTCAAGGCCTGTCGACTGTCTGCCGCTCGTGCTGTCAAGGACAGTCAAGGCGGTATGGAAGGTGGCCCGCTTGCCCGCACAGATGTTCAGTTGCGCTATGGCGCGCGCTCGGGAGCCCGGTTTGTGGAGGATGTGACCGCAGCATTCGGCCACTTGGTCCGCCCCAATAATCAGGGCTTGTGGGTAAGCCGGGGCCAGGGTGTGGGCTTTCTTTCCGGCGAGTCTCAGAGCTCGGGCGTCGGCATCCTCCCCAGGTTTTGCCTTTTCATCAGTACGGGGGTCGGCGTACTGGAAGGGAAGTTGCAGCTGCCTGAGCAGGGCTCTTCGGTAGGGGGAGCTTGAGGCGAGTATCAGGGGCTGGGTCATGCTTGCAGTGTCTCCACTTCTGTGCGGTTACGGTTTAAGCTCGGGGATACTGCAGGGCCTCAATTGCTTTGACAAGGGTGGGGCGAGTCCATAGAATTGCGCGCTTATGCCGACAGACCCCTCTAAACCAGTATTGCCGAAGTGCGTTGACGCACGAAAGTTGGTGCAGCGCGAGCAGTGTCTCGACGGTATTTTGCCGCTGGATTCGCTCGAGCGGCTAAGTAGTGCTGTAGAGTCTGTTGATGGCGCGATTTCGGCCGAATTGCGATTTGGGCGGGACCTGCAAGGGCATCTCACCGTGCGCGGTAAAGTCACTGGTACTGTTGAGTTGCTTTGCCAGCGCTGTCTATACCCGGTGCGCGAGCAGTTGGAAGCGCCATTTTGCTGGGGTATTGTGTGGTCTGAGGCGCAGGGAAAGTCTCTTCCCAAGGACCTGGATCCGGTGATCCAGGGTGGCGATGCGCTGAATTTGCACCAGATTCTCGAAGATGAAATTCTGCTCAATCTGCCGATAGTGGCTTATCATCAGGAGGAGTGTGTCTCCAAAAGACGCTTCCATTTTGGTGAGAGTGGTGCCGAGGCGGGTGGGCAACAGGAAAACCCCTTTAAAGTGCTGGAACAATTGAAGGGTTCATCGGGTAAGTCATAGATTGGCTCGATGAGTTAGGGCTCGCCGGTAGGCGCCCCGGTTCCAGCGAAATTTGCTTATTTTAGGAGCTGGCAATGGCTGTTCAACAAAACAAGAAGACTCGTTCCCGTCGCGGTATGCGCCGCTCTCACGACGCTTTGGGTGTCGATACAACGCTCTCGGTGGACCCGACCACTGGTGAGAAGCACCGTCGCCATCACGTGACTAAAGATGGCTTCTACCGTGGCCGCAAGGTGATCGCAACCGGCGGCACCGAAGAAGAGTAAGTCTTGGTCAGCCAATTGCGATTGGCCGTGGATACGATGGGCGGGGACTTAGGTCCCCGCTCTGTCGTTCCGGCCTGCATCAGATTCCTTCAGAACTTCCCCGAGGCGCACTTAAAACTTTTTGGTCCACGCAAGGTGCTTGGAACTCAATTATCGAAGCAGTACCGTCTGGAATCTCCAGACCGATTTGAGATCATTCATTGCGAGCAAATCATTACCCAGGAATGCAACCCCCTTCAGGCTGTGCGCCACAGGCGTGAGTCCACAATGGCCCTGGCCTTGCAGGCGGTTGCCTGTGGCGATGCCCAGGCCGTGGTCACTTCCGGCAATACCGGCGCGCTTTTAGCTTTAAGTCGCAGTATTCTCGGTAATATTGACGGGGTTAGAAAACCGGCGCTGGGCAAATCGGTGCCCTCGGGCAAAGGCTCCTGCTATCTTCTGGATCTCGGAGCGAATGTCGACTGCAGTGCAAAAGACCTGCTGCAATTTGCGCGGATGGGCATAGAGGCGCAGCATATCCACACGGCGATTGCCCGCGAGGACATCAGGGTGGCCCTGCTGAATATCGGCGCGGAGGCGCACAAGGGGACAGCCGAGATACGAAAAGCCGCAAGTCTGCTCGAGGCTGATCCCCAGATTAACTATGTGGGCTTTGTAGAGGGGCACGATATCTTTACCGGCGCGGTGGATGTGGTTGTCTGCGATGGTTTGATGGGCAATGTGGCGATGAAGTCCGCTGAGGGTGTGATTAGACTAATGGGTCAAAAAGTGTTCACCATTGAGAAAAAGGGATATTTCAAGCGTTTTTTTGGCCAATTGGCCATAAAGCTGTTGCGAAAATGGCGTACACAGCTGGAGCCTGCCCGCTATAATGGCGCCAGTTTTGTAGGGGTGAAGGGCAACGTGATCAAGAGTCACGGCGGGGCCAGCAGCGAGGCGTTCTACCGGGCATTGGTGACGGCCAAAGAGTGTGCCGATGCCAATCTTGCCGCCAGAATTGGTGCTGCCATGGCACAATCCGGCGCGCGCAACCCGAGGGGAGCAGGATAGGAAATACCCTCTGCTGATAATTGCCAATTTAGGTTTAAGGATATCTTATGACCAATGCTGCACTTGCATTTGTCTTTCCCGGGCAGGGATCTCAGAAGATAGGGATGCTTGCCGAGATTGCCTTGGAAGCCCCCGAAATCCCGGCTACTTTTGCCGAAGCTTCGGAAGTTCTGGGGTACGACCTCTGGGATCTCTGTCAGAATGGCGAGCAGGAGGATATCAATCTCACCCAGCGCACCCAGCCCCTTCTCTTGACGTCAAGCGTCGCTCTGTATCGCCTCTGGCGCGCGCGCGGTGGTGCCTTGCCGGCCCGTATGGCAGGCCACAGTCTAGGAGAGTGGTCCGCACTGGTCTGTTCCGGTGTTCTGGCCTTTAAAGAAGCGGTACATCTGGTACGCGAGCGCGGCCGCCTGATGCAGGAGGCTGTACCTTTAGGCAGCGGAGGCATGGCGGCAGTAATTGGCCTCGATGACGAGGCGGTGGAAGTTGCTTGTGCTGGTTCGGCAAAGGGCGAAGTGGTTACTGCCGTGAATTATAACGCTCCCGGTCAGGTCGTGATTGCTGGCAATAGCGCTGCAGTGGAGAGAGCCATAGAGGCCTGTAAGGCGGCGGGCGCCAAGAGGGTTATGCCTCTGCCGGTCAGTGCCCCTTTTCACACCGAGCTGATGCGACCGGCTGCTGAGAAGCTTGCGCCCCAGATTGAAGCGGCGCAGTTTGATACGCCTGAAATCCCCATTGTGCACAATGTACATGCACAAACAGAATCAGATCCGGCGGCAATAAAGGCCCTGATGATCGAGCAAATCTATCACCCCGTACGCTGGACTGCCTGTACGCAAAAGATCATCGCCGATGGTATAGCGCAGTTGATTGAATGCGGGCCCGGCAAGGTGTTGGCCGGACTGGTAAAGCGAGTCGATCGCAACATTGCCTGCCACGCTGTTGATAATCCATGCAGCTTTAATGAAGCGCTGAGATCCACTGCGGTATAGGCCCTACAACCTACAAAAAGCCGAGTGCGACTTTTCACAAGGACAAAGCTACTATGACGTTTCAGATTTCCCTTGAGGGCAAAGTAGCCCTGGTTACCGGAGCCAGCCGCGGTATTGGCGCGGGGACGGCAGATATGTTGGGCGGTCTGGGTGCCACGGTCATCGGCACTGCCACGAGTGCTGGCGGCGCCGAGAAAATCACTCTGCGTTTTGCCGAAAAAGACATCAACGGTGTCGGCATGGTTCTCGATGTCACCGAGTTGGAGAGCATTGCGCAATTGCACGCTGCCGTGAAAAGTGATTTCGGTGCGCCCACTATTTTGGTCAATAATGCGGGAATCACCAGGGACAACCTGCTGATGCGCATGAAGGATGACGAGTGGGACTCGGTCATTGAAACAAATCTGTCCGCCGTATACCGTGTAACCAAGGCCTGCTTGCGCGATATGACCAAGGCGCGCTGGGGGCGTGTTGTCAATATCAGCTCTGTTGTAGGCAGTATGGGAAATGCGGGCCAGAGTAATTACGCTGCTACCAAGGCTGGCGTGGCAGGATTTGCGCGCTCACTGGCGGCAGAAATCGGCTCTCGCGGCATCACGGTCAATACCGTTGCGCCCGGGTTTATTGATACCGATATGACCAAAGTGCTGCCTGAAGCACAGCGCCAGGCACTTCTGGAAAAGATCCCTCTCGGCCGACTTGGTCAGCCTGAGGAGATTGCCTCTGTGGTAGCATTCCTGGCGAGTGATGCCGGTGGCTATATCACCGGTGAGACAATCCAGGTCAATGGCGGCATGTACATGACCTGATGAGCAATTGAAATTTATTCTTTAACTTATTGATTTTTAAAGTATATGTTAGTTTGCTGGCGGTGGTGAAGGGCCGTACATTACATCCCCAAAAACTTGGGGTACAATGGCCTCTGAATTTAGCCAAAAGCTGTGTGAGCCGGTCGTTATCGCCAAAAATTGAATTTGGTGGAATAACAATAGCGACCAAAACAGATTTTTACCCACTAGGAGTTAAATTGAATCATGAGCAGCATTGAAGAGCGCGTTAAAAAGATCGTTGCTGAACAACTGGGCGTGAAGGAAGAAGACGTTAAGCCTGAAGCCTCTTTTGTTGAAGATCTGGGCGCGGACTCGCTCGACACAGTTGAGCTGGTAATGGCTTTGGAGGAGGAATTCGAGACTGAAATCCCCGATGAAGAAGCTGAGAAAATCACTACTGTTCAGCTGGCAATGGATTACATCAAGAACAACCTTGGTTAATTTCTGCTGGGTAGTTTAGGCGCTGGCGGTATCATTCCGATACTGGGCCAAGCGACTCTGGGAGCCGTTCTATGTTTTTCATAGCGCGGCTCTCTTTTTATTCGCACCATGGAATTATGACTGCTGACCGGGGGTTGTTCTCTCCACTGGGTTGGAATCTACGGCGGCAGCAAGAGCTTCGGGGGAACCAGAGTGTCGCACAGAAGAGTTGTAGTAACCGGAATGGGGGTTGTCAGCCCGCTGGGTAACACCATTGGAGAGACTTGGTCCGGCATTCTCACTGGGACCAGTGGCGCAGCTCCGATAGAGACATTTGATGTTTCCGCTTTTTCCACCCGCTTTGCGGCCACAGTAAAAGCGTTTGATCCCACCCCTTACATGCTGGCTAAAGACGCGCGCAAAATGGATCCCTTTTTGCAGTATGGCCTGATTGCGGGTATCCAGGCGATGGAAGACAGTGGCCTGGAAGTAGACGAGTGCGACGCTCCGCGTATGGGCACCTGTATCGGTTCGGGCATGGGGGGCATCCTGGCCATTGAAAATAATGGGATGCTGATTGCGGAAAAAGGGCCGCGCAGGGTGTCACCCTTCTTTGTGCCGGGCGCCATTATCAATATGGTCGCGGGTAATTTGTCGATTAAGTATGGTCTAAGGGGGCCGAACCTCGCTGTGACTACGGCCTGTACAACCGGCACACATGCGCTGGGCCTGGGTATGCGCACAATCCAATATGGCGACGCAGATGTCATGGTGTGTGGCGGTGCCGAAATGGTTACGACACCCGTTGGGCTCGGCGGATTTTGTGCAGCGAGGGCACTTTCCACCCGCAATGAAGACCCGCAGGTCGCCAGCAGACCCTGGGACAAGGACCGCGACGGTTTTGTGTTGGGAGAAGGGGCTGCGGTGCTTGTTCTGGAAGAGTACGAGCGGGCCAGGGCGCGAGGGGCAAAAATCTATGCGGAAGCAGTCGGTTTTGGTATGAGTAGCGATGCCTTCCATATGACCTCTCCCCCCGAGGACGGCGCAGGTGCAGCATTGTCAATGCAAAATGCGCTCAGCGATGCCGGACTCAATGCGGATGCCATTCAGTACATCAATGCCCACGGTACCTCAACGCCACTGGGCGACAGGGCAGAAATTCAGGCGGTGCATAGTATCTTTGCGGACACTAACAGAAAATTGGCCGTGAGTTCCACCAAGTCAATGACTGGTCATTTGCTCGGGGCAGCGGGCGCAATAGAAGCGGTTTTCTCCGTTTTGACGCTGCGCGACCAGGTAGCACCGCCTACCATCAACCTGTATGACCCGGACGATGCCTGTCGCGGTATAAACCTTGTCCCCCATGAACCCCAGTCCATGGCGATAGACGCAGTGCTATCAAACTCCTTCGGGTTTGGTGGTACTAACGGGTCACTGATCTTCAAGCGAGTCTGATCCGCTCGCCCATACAGGGGTGAGCGCGCTGCTTTGGGGGGGAGGATGTTTCAGTTACCACAATTCTTCCTGCGGGGGCAGGCTGTGCCCCGGTTGGTCCCCGATAGTGACTATACAGATGGCATTCTCGAAACTATGCGTTGCCGCAATGGCAGCCTGCGGTTGTGGTCGCTGCACCGGGCCCGCCTGATCCGAAGCACCTCTTTGGATCAGGATCTCCTCGCTGAAATAGATCGTTCCATCCCACACCTGGCGACCCAGTCTATCCGGGGGGAGGCGATCGTCCGATTGCGTATCGGCCTTGTTGATGGCCACAAATGCTGGGATCTGTCCTTTTTTCCAATGATGCACTCAATGGAGGCAGAACTTGGTGTTCACTTATTTCCCTGCAACACACACCTGCCAATTTCTGAATTGATGAATTCGGGCTGCAAATTTTTGTGTCGCAGCCGATATAATGCAGCAAAAGCCGAACTGCCAGATGGCGAGCGCCTGGATGGTCTGATGCTCGATAGTGCTGGCAGGGTAATAGAAAGCCTGCGCTGTAACCTGCTGGCACGCTTCGGCGGGACCTGGGTGACTCCGAACCTGCAGCGCTGTGGTGTCCGGGGAGTCATGCGTGCATGGTTGTCTGATTGGATCGGGTGGCAGGAGCGGGACATGGATATACACCTACTGTGCGGTGCCGATGAGGTGGTGCTGTGCAACAGTGTCCGGGGGGTGTTGCCCGTGGTAGAGATTATTGGCTTTAAGAACTGGTCAATAGGAGCGGGTGCGCGAAGGTTGCAGCAGTTGATTGGGGAAGAATTGTGGTGAAGAAAAAGCGGCCCAGTGCCTCAGGAAAGCTTTTTAAGGCCGCATTTGGTGGGTTCTTCCTGGTGTGTCTACTGGCGGCACTAACGCTGTGGGTGGTGAAGACCACTTTGACGGCTGCACTGCCACTAGGGGAAAGCGGGTGGCAGTTCCAGGTAGAAAAGGGCAGCAGCTTATCCGGAGCGCTCAGACACCTGCAGCGCGATGGCATTATCCACTGGCCCCGTCTTGTGCTCGCCTATGCCTATTGGGCGGGCAAGACCGATATCCATTCCGGAGAATACCTGCTGCCCCAGGGCAGCAGCGCAGTAGACCTGGTCTCCCGTCTGCACCGTGGCGAGGTTATGCGCTATCGGGTTACGCTTGTGGAGGGCTGGACATTCCGCCAGGCACTGCAGAAGATCAGGTCTGAGCAGAAGATCGTAAAATCCGCAGCGGGCAGCACTGTACATGCCGCTGCCCTGGCGCTCGGCTTGGAAGGCGGCGCAGTCGAGGGCTGGATTTTCCCCGACACTTATGTGTATCGCTCCGGCACCACCGATATCGAGTTGCTGCAGCAGGCCTATGAACGTATGCAGCAGGTATTGGGCGAGGAGTGGCTGGCGAAGGGAGACAGGCTTCCCTACAAATCCCCTTATGAGGCGCTGATCATGGCCTCTCTAATCGAGAAAGAGACCGGGCAGCCTTCCGAGCGCAGTCAAATTGCCGGGGTTTTTGTGCGCCGCCTGAACAGGGGTATGCGGCTGCAGACAGATCCTGCGGTGATCTATGGTTTGGGTGAGGGTTACAACGGAAATCTTACCCGCGCGCATTTGCGCCAGCCAACCCCCTATAATACTTATGTTATCCGTGGACTTCCCCCGACGCCTATAGCCCTGCCAGGGCGCGCAGCCATTCGCGCAGCCCTCAATCCCGAGCCGGGCAAAAGTCTTTATTTTGTAGGTAAGGGTGATGGCTCCCACCATTTTTCAGCGACTCTAACAGAGCATAACCGTGCGGTGCGGGAGTATCAGCTGAAGCGGCGAGCAGACTATCGCTCCAGCCCGGCAGAAGGAAATTAAATTGTGTCGCACGGAAAATTCATAACCCTGGAGGGAGTGGAAGGCGTTGGTAAGTCCACCAACCTGCAGTTTATTACCCAGTGGTTGAAAGATCGTAACATCCCGTTTATCCAGACCCGAGAGCCTGGAGGTACGCCTCTGGCGGAACAGTTGCGCGCCCTGCTGCTCACCAGACGCGAGGAAGTAGTGAGCCCAACGGCTGAACTGTTAATGGTATTTGCCGCAAGGGCCCAGCATTTGGCCCAGGTGATTGTGCCGGCACTGAAACGTGGCGATTGGGTTGTCTGTGATCGTTTTACGGATGCTACTTACGCGTATCAGGGCGGCGGCCGCCAGCTCGATAGAGCACGGATTGAGCAGCTGGAGCAGGCTGTGCAGGGGGATTTGCGTCCGGACAAAGTGCTGCTGCTGGACCTGGACCCGGAAACCGGTTTGCAACGCGCAGGCCGAAAGGGGGCGGCAGATCGTTTCGAGAGCGAGCACCTGGCTTTCTTCCATCGAGTGCGCGCCGCTTATCATGAACGCGCACTGGCCTTCCCGGGGCGGTATGCCATTGTCGATGCCAGCCAACCCCTGGAACAGGTGCAGAGAGCGCTGGTGCAGGAGCTAGAACGATTGTTGTAGCCGTGAGCCAAACGCTCCTCAAAAAAGTGCGGCCTGCAGATGGCGGTTTTCCTTTAACATGAACTTGGCAAATGTCCGTATCTGAAACACTTGAACAGACTTCCATTCCCGCCCTGCTACCCTGGCAGATTCAGCAGTGGCAGCGCCTCGGGGTTCAGTGGCGGGCAGGACGCTGTCCACACGCACTGCTGCTGACGGGCCAGGTGGGGCTTGGCAAACGACGCTTTGCCGAGGCTTTTGCCGCTCTGGTGCTGTGTGAACAACCGCAGAACGGGCAGGCCTGTGGCAGTTGTCGGGATTGCCGGCTCTGGCAGGCGGGCTCTCATCCGGATTTTCTGCGACTGGAGCCTGAGAAGGCAGGGGGGGGCATCAAAGTGGAGCAGGTTCGTCAACTGGGTAACTTTGTTGCACGTACCAGCGGGCGTGGAGGCACGAGGCTGGTATGGCTGGCGCCGGCGGAAGCCATGAATATCAATGCGGCCAATGCGCTCCTGAAGAATCTGGAGGAGCCGGCGCCGTCGGTCATCTTCCTGTTGATTACAGACTCGCCCTCGAGCTTGTTGCCGACCATACGCAGCCGTTGCCAGTCGATTGTTTTTCCGCCGCCATCGGAGGAAATGGCCTTGCAGTGGCTGGAAAACGCCGGCGTCGAAGACACCGTGGCGCGGCGATCCCTGGCTCTGTCCGGCGGGGCACCACTCATGGCTGCGACTCTGGCTGGAGTGGAGGCCAGGGCAGAGCGTGAACAGTTTCTGCAGGCGTTGACCGCCCTGGCTCAGGGGAATGTCAGTGCAGTCACTGCGGCCGCTCGCTGGGAGACACCCCCCGGGGACACAGCGCTAGACCAGCTTTTACAGTTCTGGCAGCAATGGCTTGCGCAGATGGTGCAAATGCGCAGCTGTGATTTAAGTGGGGATGCCCAGGTGATGGCCCTGTTGCAAAGACTGCCTGGCACCGGGGAGGAAAGCCTGCGACCGCTGTTTGGATGCTACGATCACCTTGCGCAGGCGCGCAGGGGATTGATGGGAGGAGCAAACCCCAACCGCCGTTTGCTTCTCGAAGAGCTTATGATTCGCTGGGCGAGGCTGTTTATCTAGAAACCTGCCCCGAAACGGAATTTGAGATTGCCGCCAGGGCCCATTCAGGGTCAGAGAAAGTGTGAATTCTGGACACGGCCGGTGGGCTCGGATAAGTTAGTACGATAGTAAAAACAGTGGGATTGAGCATGAAAGCCATGGGAGGCGGTGCCCGCAACGGTATCCTTTCGCTGAAGATTCAGGATAAGTCTGTTCTCTATGCGGCCTATATGCCCTTCGTAAAGAATGGGGGTCTGTTTATCAGTACTGAAAAATCCTACAGCCTCGGCGATGAAGTTTTCCTGCTGCTGAGCCTGATGGATGAGCCGGAAAAAATCCCGGTGGCTGGCAAGGTGATCTGGATAACTCCGAGCGGGGCACAGGGTAACCGCACGCCGGGTATCGGCGTTCAGTTTGGAGACAAGGATAATATCGCCCAGAATAAGATCGAGACCTACCTGGCAGGCACGCTGGAATCGAGCCGGCCCACACACACGTTGTAGATACCTTTATGCTTGTAGACTCCCATTGTCATTTGGACAGGTTGAAACTCGATAAATTGGATGGTGATCTCGATGCGGTGCTGGAGCTCGCCCGCAGCCGCGGGGTTGGCAGGTTCCTGTGTGTCGGGGTCAGCCTGGAAAATGCGGATACGGTAGTGGAGATTGCTTCCCGCTACCGGGATGTTGTCTGCTCGGTCGGAGTACACCCTCTGGATGTGGAATCGGGGCTGGCCGATGTCGATACACTGATAAAAATGGCTGAGCGCCCCAAGGTGGTTGCACTGGGGGAGACCGGTCTCGATTACTACTACAGTACAGAAACCAAGAGCGTTCAGCAGCAGAGTTTTGCTGCACATCTGGAGGCTGCCGGCCGAGCGGTGCTGCCGGTGATTGTGCATACCCGCGATGCCCGCGAGGACACCATCAACCTGATTCGCGCATACGGTAACTTGGAAACGGCAGGGGTTCTGCACTGTTTCACTGAGAACTGGGAGATGGCAAAGTCTGCACTGGATCTCAACTATTATATTTCCCTGTCCGGCATTGTGACTTTTAAAAATGCGCAAGCACTGCGTGACATAGCGCGCAAGCTGCCTCTGGATCGTCTGCTGGTGGAGACGGATTCTCCTTACCTGGCCCCGGTTCCCTATCGTGGCAAGCCAAATATTCCCGCCTATGTACGGGAAGTTGCCGAGTTTATCGCCGACTTACGGGGAATTCCCTACGGGCGACTGGCCGAGATGACCACTGAAAACTTTTTCCGATTATTCTCCCGAGCCGCTTGATTCGGTCTATAGGAAGTACCCCAATGATGAAACAGCAATTGCAGGTCATGCTGACACTGCAAGACGAGATTAATACCTTGGTCAATGACAACTGGCGCACACAAAATTTTGCCTGGTATCGGGCGATTTGGGTGGAAAGTGCCGAGTTGTTGGATCACTTTGGCTGGAAGTGGTGGAAAAAACAGCAGCCGGATATGGATCAGGTAAAACTGGAGCTGGTGGATATCTGGCATTTCGGGCTCAGCCTGGAGTTACAGCAGGGCGCTCCGGAACGGGTGGCGGTGACTATGCTGCAGGAACTTGAGAGCGAGCGGCGCGCGCCGGGAGATTTCCGTGAGAACCTGGAGTCTTTCACCCTGAACACGCTGGCCAGCAAGCAGTTTGATCTGGTGGGATTTGCCCAATTGCTCGCCGATACCACAATGTCATTTGCGGAGCTTTATCGGCGTTATGTCGGTAAAAATGTGCTTAATCGCTTTCGCCAGGACAATGGTTATAAGCAGGGTACCTATCTGAAGCACTGGTGCGGGCGTGAAGACAATGAACACCTGGCCGAGATTGCCGATCAGCTCGATTCTGCCGCTGCCGATTACAGCGACCAGGTTTATCGCGCTTTGCAAACGCGTTACCGGGAACTTGTGCGGACTTGAGGGGCCTTTTGTAGTGTTGGCGCAAGCAGGGCGTTTTCACTCTTAAATTGGCTCGCTTATTCGCTTGAATGAGATGAATTTTACCTGCGAGGCCCTATAATGCGGCCGCTTACCAATGAGGGAGAATTATCGTGAAAGCACCTGTTCGTGTTGCTGTTACCGGCGCTGCCGGCCAGATTAGCTATTCGTTGTTGTTCCGTATCGCTTCCGGCGAGATGCTGGGTAAAGATCAACCGGTTATTCTGCAGTTGCTGGAAATTACACCGGCATTGGAGGCGCTGAAAGGGGTCGCCATGGAGCTTGAAGACTGTGCTTTTCCGCTGCTCGGGGGTATCGTTCAGTCCGATGATGCCACTATTGCCTTTAAAGATGCCGATTACGCACTGCTGGTCGGTGCGCGCCCCCGCGGGCCGGGTATGGAACGCAAGGATCTGCTGGAAGCCAATGCCGCAATATTCTCTGCACAGGGTAAGGCCTTAAACGATGTTGCTTCGCGCACGGTAAAAGTACTGGTAGTTGGCAATCCGGCGAATACCAATGCGCTGATCGCCCAGTGCAATGCCCCGGATCTGGACCCGCGCAACTTCACCGCGATGACCCGCCTGGACCACAATCGCGCTCTGTCCCAACTGGCCAACAAAACAGCGTCCAGCGTGAACGATATTACCCATCTGACGATCTGGGGCAATCACTCCTCCACCCAGTATCCGGATCTGTACCAGGTGAAAGTTTCCGGCGGTGCCGCTATGGACAGGGTCGCGCAGGAATGGTACGAGAATGACTTTATTCCCACTGTTCAGCAGCGTGGTGCGGCAATCATCAAGGCCCGGGGTGCCTCCTCCGCGGCATCTGCTGCCAATGCGGCGATCGACCACATGCGCGATTGGGCACTGGGTACTGCTGAAGGCGACTGGACCAGCATGGCAGTGTACAGTGATGGTTCCTATGGTATACAGAAAGGCCTGATTTACTCTTTCCCCTGTACCTGCAAGGATGGCCACTGGGAAATTGTCCAGGGCGTTGAAAACAACACTTTCTCCCGTGAGAAGATGGCTGCCACCGAGCAGGAGCTGGTGGAAGAGCGTGATGCAGTAGCGCACCTGCTGCCATAATCCGGTTGATCGACCAGCCATTGCGTCTGGTCACTCGCCAACAAACCCGCCCGGTCCAGCGGGTTTTTGGCGGTGTTTGTTCTGGAGCCGCATATGGGAGGATTTACCGGGCGGTTCTGCCAATGTGGGCTGCCGGCAGCGACACTACACTGTGAGTAAGTACTTGCCGGAACCGTCTGCCATGGTTACTGAAGTCGGCCGTTACTCTCCCCGCTGCGCCTGTATTCTTCTTCAACCAAACCAATCCCTGTCTGTCTCTGCAAACCTGTGGGTGTTTTTCTCCCTGGTCGCTGTTTCCCTCGGTATCAGCCTGGCTTTCGCCTTTGCCGGTGCCTGGATGATTCTGCCGTTTGCGGGCCTGGAGATGCTGTTATTAGCGGTGCTGTTTGCCTATGTCTGCCTGGAGGGAACCCGTCGCGAAGTGATTCGTATTGATGATGAGCAGGTCGTGTTCGATTGCTGCAGAGGGTTTCGTCAACAGAGCGTTTACCACCGGGAATTCACCAGGGACAGCCTGGCGGTCCTGGTGCGCATGGGCAGCGGGACAGCAGAACCCGCCTCGGTGAGCTTTAGTGGCCCTGAGGGGTGCCTGGAAGTGGGGGAATTCCTGACTGATGCGGAAAAGGCGGAGTTAGTTAAGAGGTTGGGACGTATAGGTATCTGCGCGCGTAAAGACAGGGCATTGCAACTGCACCAGTTTTGATTTTTGCGCCGAACTGGCGTTTCTATAGCCTCCTTTCGTTATAATCCCTGCATTGTTTACTCCAGCTCCACGGGGGATTTCATATGGCCTTTCCCAAAATTGGTAATTTGGCACCGGCTTTTACCTTGACCAACCAAAATGGTGAGAAAGTTTCTCTTAAGGATTTTCGTGGCAAAAATCATCTGGTGCTCTATTTCTACCCCAAAGCGCTGACGCCGGGCTGCACCACGCAGGCCTGCGGTATCAGGGATAGTGCCGAGGCGTTCAAGAAACGCGGTACCGTAGTGTTGGGGGTCAGCCCAGATGGGGTGGGGAAGTTACAGCGGTTTATTGAGAAACAGGGACTCAACTTTGATCTCCTGTCCGATGAAGAGCATAAAATCGCCCAAAAATATGGTTGTTGGGGCTTGAAAAAGTTTATGGGCCGGGAGTACCTGGGCTTGATACGGACCACCTTTATCATCGACAGGAGCGGTCGTCTCAGGCATGTCATTGACAAGGTTAAAACCAAGACCCACCATACCGATGTGCTCAACTGGATCGATGAGAATCTGGATTGACCGCCGTGTAGGGTGGGTTTCGGCAGGGCGTGTGTCCATTGGTCGCCCTGGGGCGCGGTTTCCTGCGCTTTGAGCCCTGGTTCAGGGAGTGGGTATTGCACCTGCAGCAAAAGACAATGAAAAAAAGCGCTGTCGTCCCTTGCTTTCTCAAATCTTGGTCTATACTGGCTGTTGTAAAGGAAAGGTGCGCCGGCGAGAGAGTGTTTCTCTGTGGGGTATTGCCGGAGCGGTTAGTTTAAAAATTGTACATCTCTGTGAAGGATTCGATGTCAGTTTTCGATGCATCCCGCATCAAGTGGTAGCCCGAAAAGATGGTTGGTATGCAGGAGCGGGCAGTGGTAATCGGGATTCGCTGGAAGCGGACATAGAAAAATAACTGCGGCTCACGGAACTCAAAAGGAGCAGCTCGATGAACCATACTCAGCCCGACCAGACTTCGCTATCTGAAGACAAATCCCTTCAGCAGGCCAGGATATCCGGAGACCCGAATATTCTCGACCAGCTCCTGGCCCCCCCGGAGGCAACCAGCTTTGGTATTGCCGCTCGGGTGATCGATGTGCTGGAACAGCGCATTGGCAAGGCCTCTCTCGCGATTCGCCCGGTCGCTTCCGATTTAAGCATGTCTACCCGGACTTTACAGCGCCGATTGCAGGAGCACAGCTTGAGCTTTGCCTCGTTGCGTGATCACGTGCGATTCCGCCATGCAGTGCATTTTCTCAAGGATACTGCGCTCAGTGTCGACGGTATCTCAAGAATTCTGGACTTCTCGGACAGAACCAGTTTCACCAGTGCCTTCAAGCGCTGGACTGGTATGTCGCCAACTGGCTACCGGCGCCAGGTCCGCCAGCGGTTTTAAGCGGAAATGGGTTTGGCCGGTTCAGCCCGGATCGGTCCGATCCGTTGCCTCGGCGGGGTAAACCCGTTAGAGTTGGCGGCAATTTTATAGGCTGACTCTTTGAGGTTTTGCATGAGCTTTTTTATCCCTTCTGCCATGGCACAGCAAGCCGGGCCGGCACCCCAGGGCAATTCAATGATTACCCTGTTGATGTTTGCGGGCCTGTTCGCGTTTATGTGGTTTTTTATTATCCGCCCTCAGCGCAAGCGCCAGAAAGAGCATCAGGCGTTGGTGGGTGCTCTGAAAAAGGGCGATGAAGTGGTCATGAGCAGCGGTATGCTGGGCCGGGTCGACAAAGTCGATGACGACTACATCGTTTTGGAGGTAGCGGACAATATGTCCCTGAAATTCCAGAAAGTGGCAGTGAATGCTGTATTGCCCAAAGGCACGATCAAAAAGATCTGACAAGTTGTACGGCCTGCGCCTTTAGCTGTTTAGTCAAGAAAAGCCTGGTAGCCGCCGGGCTTTTTTATTGGGCCTGATTCGGTTTTGAAGAGAATCTTCTGCGTACTGTTTGGTAGGGGATTCGCTATCAGGTGAAGGCTGTGCTTAAAACAAAGGCAATTGGTTGACAGCAGACATTGTCTGGAAGGTAATGACAATCCGGGATTCAGCTCAGCTAACCTGTGAAAGGGGGGAACAGCCTCTTTTCTCAGGTCAATTGTTCTGCACAGGCCGCCCTTAATCGGGCTTTTCTGATCAGTGGGACTATCCAGGATTCAGGCCAATCTGCCGGAGGAAGCGACTGAGCCAATGAGGGAAATTTGTCGGGCTGCCTGTATGGGCTTACGCCGTGGTATAAGCCGTTCTCGTCGCCTTGGCCTTGGCAAAAACAGGTTCTAGAGGCACTGATCTGTAGGGGCAAGGGATTCCCAATTCGGCCACCGTTTGCCATTGATCCAATGAACTGGGATGGAACCGCTGTGCGCAAAAGCCTGCCCATTGAGTTGCCCGCCCGTCTGAAGCTGGCCAATCTGCCAACCCCTTTACAGCCGTTGAATCGTATCAGCGAGCATTTTTCCTTCCCTTATGGTGGGCCGCGAATCTGGGTGAAGCGGGATGACCTGACTGAATCCGGGATGTCGGGCAATAAGCTTCGCAAGCTCGAGTTTGTCACCGCTGCTGCCACCGGGCAGGGCTGTGATACGCTGATTACCTGTGGGGGGTTGCAATCCAACCATTGCCGCACCACGGCACTTGTGGGTGCCAGGCTCGGTTTGCAGGTACAGCTGTTACTGCGAGGAGGGACCAGTGAGGAGATGGATGGAAATCTGTTGTTGGATCGCCTGGCTGGCGCAGCCGTGGCAGTGTATCCAGCGGAGGAATACCAGGAGACGTTAGCTGAGTGCTTTAAATGCTGGGCTGAGGACTATCGGTCCCGGGGCCACCGGCCATTCTGTATTCCCACGGGTGCCAGCGACGGTCTTGGTATCTGGGGGTATATCGCGGCGTCCAGGGAGTTGATGACTGACTGCCTGGCATATGGTTTCGAGCCAGAGCATATCGTGTGCGCTACCGGAAGTGGGGGAACCCAGGCTGGCCTGACGCTGGGTTGCCACCTGCTGAAGACTGGGTGTAAAGTCACTGGCTACGCTGTTTGTGATAACGCGGCCTATTTTCAGGCCAAGGTAAGGGAGGATATTCGTCATTGGTGTGCGTTGGCGGGAGCGAGAGTGGTTACCGCCTCACTTGCAGTTCGTGTCAATGAAAATTATATCGGGCCGGGATATGCCCAAGCAGAGAGACCGGTTTATCAAACCATTGCTGAAGTGGCGAGCCTTGAGGGACTTTTACTGGACCCGGTCTATACCGGCAAAGCCTTTCACGGGCTTTTGCAGGAATTGAAAATGGGGAACTATGGAGGGGCTGACAATCTGGTTTTCGTTCATACCGGGGGGCAGTTTGCCCTGTTTCCCTACCGGCAGAACTTTTCATTTCTGGGGGATTGACCGGCATTACTGTTCTAGCGCCGTGGAAGCTGCTAATCTGCGCCACGTATTACAGCTTTGGCTGTCTATAAAATAATCAGAACTCAGTCAGAACCGTGGGGGTTAGCTTGGAGTCCTTTAATCAATTATTGCTGTCACTGGACGGCTTGCTCGGTTCAGCACCCTGGTTTCCCTGGGTGTTGTTGGGAGTCGGTTTCTTTTTCACCATTTATCTTGGGTTCCCGCAGATTCGCTACTTCAGGCATGCGATCAAAGTTGTACAGGGCAAGTACGACAAGCCCAGCGATCCCGGTGATGCCTCGCACTTTCAAGCCCTTGCGACCGCGCTTTCCGGTACTGTCGGCACCGGTAATATCGGTGGTGTGGGTCTCGCCATCTTCTTGGGGGGGCCGGCTGCGCTTTTCTGGATGTGGATGACGGCTTTTCTCGGTATGACAACCAAGTTTGTCGAGGTGACGCTGTCCCACAAATACCGTATCAAGGCAGCGGACGGGTACTTTGCCGGTGGCCCCATGTTCTATATGGAGCGCCGTCTCAATATGAAGTGGCTCGCTGTTCTGTTTGCCATTGCCACGGTCATTTGTTCATTCGGCACAGGGAGTCTTCCCCAAGTCAACAATATCGCCCAGGCCATGCATGATTCTTTCGGTATCAATAAGGGGTTGACCGGCGGAGTGCTCGCTATCTTGCTTGGGATGGTGATCATTGGGGGTATCACGCGGATTGCCAAGGTGACTTCCACCATTGTTCCCACCATGGCATTAATTTATGTGATCGGTGCCCTGGGTGTTATTTTATACAACTACGAAAATATTATTCCTTCCTTTGGGGCCGTTTTCCGCGATGCCTTTTCCGGCAGTGCGGCAGTGGGCGGTTTTCTGGGTGCCAGCTTTGCCTATGCCTTTAACCGCGGGGTAAACCGGGGCCTCTTCTCCAACGAAGCGGGGCAGGGTTCCGCACCGATTGCGCACGCCGCAGCGCGCGCCGATGAACCGGTTTCCGAAGGTATGGTTTCCCTGCTGGAGCCTTTCATCGATACGATCATTATCTGTACCCTGACCGGCCTTGTGATTCTCTCCTCCGGGGTTTGGACAGAAAAGCATGAGAACCTGTTTGAAGGGGCGGATACCTATGTGGTGGAAGGCCAATTTGACGAGAACAATGCTAAGAATGTGAAGCAGCTGTTTAATTACCTGAGTAGCCAGCCAAGTACTGTAAAAGCTTATAATGGCTCTGTAGTGGTGGACGACGGTCATGTGCAGAATACCCAGGATTTTACCCTGATTCACGCGCGCTCTATCGCGGAGGATCTGGATTTTCGCGTTGGCGATGACAGCTTCAGCGGTGTTCTCACTGTAGTGGACGGTAAGTTCGCCAATGAGGATGTCGATATCTGGGGCAAATCCCTGGTGCACTCGGTGGCATTGACCAACAAAGCGTTTCAGCGCGGTTTCTTTGGGGAATATGGTGGGCTAATTGTTACCCTGGGGATTCTGCTGTTTGCCTTCTCCACGGCTATCGCCTGGTCTTACTACGGCGACCGCTCGATGATCTACCTGTTCGGGCCTAAAGCGGTAATGCCCTACAGGATTGTGTATGTGGTTGCCTTCTTCTGGGCGGCAATCGAGGACACAACCATCATTTGGAACCTGTCCGCTGTGGCGATCATTATTATGACCCTGCCCAATCTGTTCGGTATTACGGTGCTGGCAAAAGAAATGAAGGATACGGTCAAGGAATATTGGAAAGATCCTAGGCACAAGTAACTGGCTGATCCCGAAGGGGGTCCTCGAAAGTGAAAAAGGGCGGCCAAGAGGCCGCCCTTTTTATTGGCGCTGTACGGCTTTCGTTCCCAAGCCTTAATCTAACCCCAGTGCGGGGGTAGCGATGGGTACTCCGTTAATTGCTCTGGGCCGGTCGCCGATACATTGGTTCAGTGCCTGTGCTTACTCCGCTTGAGCACTCAAGGTTACGTCTGAGTAGGAGGAGTAGCCCCGGATACTGACATGCCAGGTACCCGCCTGAGGATTGTCGATACTACAGCTTTCATCGTTACCCCATTTGTAGGGACGGCAATCCCAGGTGTCGCGGGTGGGGGCGGAGCCGTAACGCACGTAGAGGTCACTGTCGCCGCTGCCGCCGGACATTGTCGCGGTAAGAGAAGACATGCCACTGGCCACCTCCAGTGTGAAGTGCTGCCAACCGCGCTGGGAGCCGGACAGGTCGGTTTCCTCCCAGCCGCTTCCGCTGCTGCCGGCGTAGTTACCTACCAGGTTGACGCCGGTGAAGGAGGTGTAAGCGCGGACCATCACATAGTAGGTGCCTTCCTGGACATTGGAAACAGGGCAGGTTTCGTTGTTGCCAGGGGTGTAGGGACGGCAGTCGTAGGTGGAAGTCGTGGGGGCGGCGCCGAAGCGGACATACAGGTCGGCATCACCCGTTCCGCCAGACATGGCGAAACTCAGGTCGGTCGCGCCTGCCGGGACTGCCAGGGTATAGTGGATTTCCTGGCCGGTGTTGCCCGACAAATTCTCTTCGGGGACGCCGTTCTCCAGCTCACCACCGGTCGGGGGTTCGGTACCACTACAGTCGCTGGTGGAGACGCCCACCGTGTCGAAGGCCGCCGTGACCGCCGATACGTCGTAACCGAGGTCTTCGGTTGCCGAGACCACACCACAGGCACCATCAACGAAATTTGAATTTTGGCTCCAGTACATCTGGTTGGCGAGCACAAAAGTGTCAAAGGCGGTACGAGTGGTCCAGCCGTTGGTATTGGAAATCAGATAGAAGGCACGGTTAAAGACACCGGAGCTGAAGTGGACATCCATCCCATCGACATAGTCACTGGCGTGACCAATAGAGCGGCCATCACGGGTTGGATCTTCAAAGTAGCGCAGTGCGCCGCTGAGTTTGAAAATTTCTGCACCAACCAGCCAGTCGTTACTACCGCGCATATAAAACTCAGCCGCCTCTCCGGCGATATCTGAAAACGCCTCGTTGATTCCCCCGGACTGGCCGCTGTAGCGGAGGTCGGAGTTTTGCGCGGTGAAACCGTGGCTCACTTCGTGGGAGGAAACATCCAGGCTGACCAGGGGATAGAAGGTGTTGCGACCATCGCCGAAGGTCATTTGAAGGCCGTCCCAGAAGGCGTTTTCAAAGCTGTTGCCGTAATGCACCCGCATCCGCAGCTTCTGGGTTAGCGGAGAGGTGTTGTACCAGTCACTGTAAAGGTCGAAGACCACGCCGCCAAAGAAATGGGCATCGTTCAGCGGTGAAAAAGCGCCATTGATCGGTTTATAGTCATTATAAGGACAGACGAACTGGTGAATATTGCCGCCACTGGTCCCGTGATTCATATCTACCGTTTCGACATTGACAGTATCCATGCGGCAGTTACTGTCCACCTCCATGGGTGGGAAGTCAGTACCATACTCGTAGCGGCCGGTTTTCTGGTTGCCGCCGGGGCCGGTGGCCTCCTGGAACTGCTGGAAGTTCAGGCCGTCCCAGTGCTGGATGACTTCGCCGGTCATGGCATCGATAAAGTAGAAGGGGCGGGTGGGCTTATCGCCGTACTCCACCCAGTTGACCAGATAAGCCAGGCGGGCCTCATCCTCTTCATTGATATAGATATAGAGTTCTTGCTTAGGGTTCTTGGCTTCCAGTTTGAGCGCGGGCAGGGAAAGTGCGCCCTGCACCAGGCCCTGCTGGGTGCGCGTGGTGATCTGGTGATTCATTGCGCGTTCAAGCGCATTGTTGCTATCAATGGAAGCGCGAACATTGGGGACTTCCAGTTCCAAACCAGTGAGCACATTGCCGTGCACTTCGGTGATCAGTCCCTGTCCAGAGCTGGTTACTGTTTGACCCCAAATGGGAATTCCCTTGTGAGTCTGCTGATATCGGGCGACAGTTCTGCCATTGCTCAGAGTGCGTTCACGCACTTTTTTAAGCCCGATATCAGACCCGGCAATGGCGGTTAATGCCTGGGGCGAGAGCATATCCACAGTGGCGGGGACGCGCTCGGCGGCCTGGGCACTAATAGCCATGGCTAAAGTGCAGGTAACTCCTACTAAATGCTTCATTGCTAGCTTTCCCTTTAATTGCTTTCTTATACGAAACCGGAAGCCCGGCACCGGAAATCCTCCCTTGTGAGGATGTGTGGAAAATCCGGCAGGTACAGTCCGGTCTTCATGTTTGGTAAGACGTCAGAAGGTGGCCGGGCGTCAAGGGGGTAGGGCCGCATGAGCGGTATTGACGCACGCTTTCTCAAACCGAGTGCCCGATATTTTCGGGTATAGAGAGAGTACCTTGCATACATATGCTGGCAACAAAAAATTCATGGCAAATCCTTTTATTTTAATTGTTTTCGATAGTTTTGCCCAAGTAGTCACAAATCAGGAGTTAATATCCTGCCGGGTAATTTATTGGTTGAGTGGGGGCGGATATTGTTTAAACGGTACGCCAGTTAATTAATTATTTTCAGAAAAGTTCGAGATGATTCGTTAGGGACGTTTACACGTTAAGAAGGAGGAACTCCCTCTCCCAGGAACTGATAACCCTATTGAATTCTTCATATTCGTCGCGCTTAATGGCACTCCATGCTTTTACGAACTTGCTGCCAAAAATTTCAGCGGCTTCCTTGCATTCCAACAAGAGGTTGAGTGCGTGTTCTTGTGTGCGGGGGAGAGTGATGGGCTCTCTTGAGCAGTCGCCCTGATACGGTGCACTTGGTGCCACTTTATTGATCATGCCCAGATAGCCGCAGGCAAGGGATGCCGCAATTGCGAGATAGGGATTGCAGTCGGCACCGGGGAAGCGATTTTCCAGTCTTTTTCCTTGTGGTGTGCTATCGGGTACACGAAGGCCCGTGGTGCGGTTGTCATATCCCCAGTGTAAACTGATCGGAGCTGCCATTTCCGGAATAAAGCGTCGGTAGGAATTGACGTTGGGGGCAAAAAAGCTGATAAATCCAGGGATATATTTTTGCATGCCGCCAATAAAATGCAGGAAAGTATCATTTTCTTTTTCGAGATTATCGACAAAAATATTCTCCCCGGTTTTTACGCTAACAACACTTTGATGGAGGTGTAGTGCGCTGCCGGGTTCGTCCTCCATGGGTTTTGCCATAAAGGTTGCGTAAATGCCATGGCGTAGAGCGGTCTCACGCACGGTGCGCTTAAAAGTGAAAACCTGGTCGGCAATTTTTAGCGGGTCACCATGCAGGAAGTTGATTTCCATCTGCGCGGTACCCGATTCGTGGATCAGTGTGTCCACATCCAAACCCTGTGCTTCACAGAAAACGTACATATCCTCAATGATGGGTTCATATTCATTCGCCGCATCAATGCTATAGGGCTGCCGGTTTTTTTCAGTGCGTCCGGAGCGACCAACGGGGGCGGACAGCTTTTCATCCGGGTTCAGGTTGCGCTTAACCAGATAAAATTCCACTTCCGGCGCCACGACCGGTTTCCAGTCCTTTGCCAGATATTTTTCTAAAATAAATTTGAGAATATTGCGCGTGCTGATGGGATGCGGTCGACCATCACGCGTATAGCAGTCATGTATAATTTGTGCAGTAGGGTCGTTGGCCCAGGGGTTAAGGCGGACGGAATGGGGATCGGGTACCAACAGCATATCGCTATCCGCCGGGTCCACCAGTGTATTGTGCTCATCCACGGAGCCACCGGTGACGGTTTGCACCAGAATACTTTCCGGTAGGCGGCTGTCCTGGGTCAGGAACTTGTCTGTGGGAGTGAATTTACCTCTGGCATTGCCCGACATGTCCGGTACCAGGCACTCCACTTCGACAATTTTATGCTCGGCGAGCCAACGCTTGATTTTGTTCATGGAGTTCCTTTGAGCTCATGCTCCGACCTGCGGTATTGCTTTAGTATACTTTGGGGTCCCGGTCTGTGGGTGCTGCCTCGCAGGTTGCCCAAGCGTAAATGCGGCGGCGGTTGTCACCAGCAGTATAGGGCGACAGGCGTATTTTGATGAAGGTAAAAATACGCATCACCATTCAATATTGTTTGGCTAATGATTCGATTTTGGCATGAAAAGGCGCGTTGGTACTTTTTAAAGTTCGGCAGAGAATGAAAAATCTACAGGGGCATACAGATTCCTACTATGCGGCAAGCGCAAATGTCGCACCGTCTTTTCCCCATTTGATAGGTGCTGTTTCTGTGGATATCTGTGTGGTTGGCGCCGGGTACACCGGGCTTTCCACAGCGTTGCACCTGGCCGAGCGGGGCTTCAAGGTTGCAGTTGTGGAGGCGCAGCAGGTCGGCTGGGGGGCTTCAGGCCGCAATGGCGGCCATGTCGGTGTGGGTCAGCGCCGAAGCCAGGCTGACCTGGAGAAAATGCTCGGCAAGGCTATGGCAAACACATTGTGGCAATTCAGTGTCGAGGCGGTACAGTTGGTTGAACACCTGATCAAAAAGCACAGTATCCGCTGTGACCTGAAGCGCGGTATTATGCACCTAGCGGCCAAGCCCAGCCATGACAATCACCTGCGCAGCGACGTGGATTTGTTGCAGGAGCGTTACGGTTACACTCGAATTCGCTATGCGAATGCGCAGGAAGTTCGCGATCTTATTGGGTCTAAGCGCTATTTGGGTGGACAGCTGGATTGTGGCTCTTTGCACCTCCACCCCCTGAATTATGCCCTGGGCTTGGCACGGGCCTGTGCTGCTAACGGTGTTGACCTCTATGAGCACAGTCGGGTATTGCGTTATCGGGGCGGGAGCCCCTGCGAAGTAGAAACGGTAAATGGGCGGGTTAGAGCGCGCAATATTGTGCTGGCCTGCAATGGCTATCTCGGCAAACTTGAGCCGCGCCTGGCCGGCAGGATAATGCCGATAAATAATTTTATACTTGCCACAGAGCCACTACCGGTGTCATTGGGCAAAGCGTTGATCACCAATGATTACGCTGTGCAGGACACGCTCTTTGTTATCAATTACTGGAAATTATCTGGTGATAACCGCCTGATTTTTGGCGGGGGGGAAAACTACACTACTCAGTTTCCCAAGGATATTTCTGGCTTTGTACGCAAGTATATGCTGCGCGTCTATCCCCAGTTAGCCAATATACGGATTGACTACGCCTGGGGAGGTACCCTCGCCATCACCCTGAACCGTTTACCCAATTTAGGCAGGCTAGGGCCAAATGTTTTTTACAGTCAGGGCTATTCAGGCCATGGTGTCCCCACGGCGACTTTTGCCGGAAAACTGCTTGCGGAAGTGATCGCCGGTACAGAAGAGCGCTTTGATGTTCTAGCGGGATTACCTGCGCACAGTTTTCCGGGGGGAACGCTGCTGCGCTGGCCTTGCCTGGTGCTGGGAATGCTCTATCACAGCCTGCTGGATCGATTCGGCCGTTGATCCCCAGGGGCTTTCGGGTGCCATGGGGCTTGGAGTCGGGTGCTTATACGAATAGGTTGCCCAATAAGCCAAAGCGGTCTTTCATAACCTTTAGTAGGCTGTTGAAAAAACAATTTTCAGCAACCTGTTAGGCCGTTTATCTTTGAAATACCAACAGGCTTTGCAGGGTTATTTGGATATTAGGGCCTACCCCACGCAGCTCGAAGTCAGTGACGGTGAACACTTTAATGTGGCACATTGACCGGTGAGACTGCCTCTATCATGCCAATATATGACCATTGCTACACCGTATTTTGGATTGGCAAACAGCATCAAAGTTAGTCTTGGATGCCGCAGCCTGACAGAGCCAGCCCAAGGCTGAAATTTCGGTGCAGGCTGGCCTCGATTGTCAATCCCCCGCTCTGCTGTGTACGCGCCCTCACGATGAGAGGGGAGGGCAGTTTGATGATAAAGTACCCTCAGCCATTACCGGAGGACCGATCTTGTCCAACATCAACGGGCGAAAGCGCAAAAGTCAGTATATATCCCGGTGTGGGCCTGGGTGGGCCCGCACACGCGGAGAAATCCGGCGGAATTTCTCTATTGCCCGGCGACCTTTGGCGTATGGTGGACCCAACTTCTGTGCCTATGGCAGGTTGGCGGCCCCCCAGTTGATCGGGTGCCTGGTGCATTGTGGGCTGTCGCCAGTGGCAGCGACGATGTGCCGCTGGTCCGAGGCGCCTTCTGTTGTGAGGGCGCACAGATGAGCACCCTGCCGGACAAGCTGGTCATTGCAATCTCTTCCCGGGCATTGTTCAACCTCAACGACAGCCACCGGGTGTTTGAAGAGCAGGGATTGAATGCGTTTTCCAGGTACCAGGTTGAGCGAGAGAATGACATCCTGGAAAAGGGCGACGCTTTTCCACTGGTGCAGAAATTCCTCAAGATCAATAAGCTGCTAGGCGGCGAGCCTCGTGTGGAAGTGATTCTGCTTTCGCGCAACAGTGCCGATACCGGCCTGCGTATTTTTAACTCTATTGAACACTATGGACTGGACATTACCCGCGCAGCTTTTTGTAATGGCGAGAGTCCCTACCGCTATATTGGCCCTTTCGGCTGTGATTTGTTTCTGTCTGCGGATGGGCTGGATGTCAGGCGCGCTCTGGAGCAGGGTGTGGCTGCGGCCACCCTGGTGGCTGGCGGCGGCCATGAACAGCAGGAAGACGTGTTACGGTTTGCTTTTGACGGTGATGCGGTCATTTTCTCTGACGAAGCGGAGCAGGTTTACAAGCGCGACGGGCTTGCCGCTTTCACCGAGGTGGAGCGTGCTTCGGCACAGAAACCGCTGGGTGGCGGCCCCTTCAAAGGGTTTCTGGAAGCATTGCACAAACTGCAGGCGGAGTTCGAGCCCGATGCCTGCCCTCTCCGCACCGCGCTCGTCACGGCGAGGTCAGCACCGGCGCACGAGCGGGTAATCCGCACACTGCGAGCCTGGGACATACGTGTGGATGAGTCCGTATTTCTAGGAGGGCTACCCAAGGGCGCGTTTCTGCGCGCTTTTGGCGCTGATGTCTTTTTTGACGACCAGCCCGCCCATTGTGCTTCAGCCGCTGAGCATGTGGCTACAGGCCATGTCCCCCATGGCATTGCCAATATCGAAACCTGAGCGCAGCAGCCCCACAGAATGGTACGGATTTCCCAAATCCGATTGACACCCGCCCCTCTACACTGGATATTCATCCGTCAGTTGGTCTGGGGTGGGTTTCACTGCTATTCTTTTTGCGCATAATTTTTGATGTTCTTTATAACAAACAATTTATCTGTCAACGTGGCGCTCGCCTAGGGGCGGGGTGATTGATCACTCAGGGAGGACCTATGAAGCTGCAGCAGTTGCGATATATCTGGGAAGTGGCGCATCATGAGCTTAATGTTTCTGCTACAGCGCAGAGCCTCTACACGTCCCAACCGGGGATCAGTAAGCAAATCCGCTTACTTGAAGATGAACTTGGCGTAGAAATATTCGCCCGCAGCGGCAAGCACCTCACGCGGGTGACACCCGCCGGTGAAGCCATCCTCAAGACTGCCGGCGAGATTATGCGCAAGGTGGAGAATATCAAGCAGGTTGCCCAGGAGTTCAACAACGACAAAAAAGGCAACCTTGCCGTTGCCACCACCCACACCCAGGCCCGTTACGCACTGCCACCGGTGATCAAGTTGTTTATCTCCCGCTATCCGGAGGTGTCACTGCACATGCACCAGGGTACGCCGATGCAAATCTCAGAGATGGCCGCGGACGGCACGGCAGATTTTGCCATTGCTACCGAAGCGCTGGAATTGTTCAGTGACCTGGTCATGATGCCGGTATACCGCTGGAATCGCTGTGTGCTGGTGCCCAAGGGGCACCCTCTGTGCCAGGTTGACCAGTTGGAACTGGATGATGTCGCCAAATACCCCATTGTGACCTATGTCTTTGGCTTTACCGGTCGCTCCAAATTGGATGAGGCCTTTATGGAAAAAGGGTTGTCCCCGAAAGTGGTTTTCACCGCTGCAGATGCGGATGTCATCAAGACCTATGTACGTCTTGGCCTGGGTATAGGCATTGTCGCGGATATGGCCGTGGACGGTGAGGATGAGGATCTGGTGGCGTTGGATGCGAGCAGGCTTTTCGAGCCCAGTGTGACGAAAATCGGTTTTCGCAAGGGGATTTTCCTGCGTGGCTTTATGTTTGATTTTATTCAGCAGTTTGCCCCGCATCTCACCCGCGAGCTGGTAGAGCAGGCCGCGCACGCCACTTCCCGCGCAGAGGTGGACGCCCTTTTTTCGAACCTGGAACTGCCGGTCTATTGAGTGGGAGCGCCATCGGGGGGTGAAAAGAGTGGAATCTAGCAGGACTCGACCTGGCCCGCTGGCTGCAAAACCTCTTTGGCAAACTTGGCGTAAATGGTATAGATTTCTGCCTCTCGACCTTCCCGCTCCACGATAAAGAAGGGGGCGCGCTCCACTTTGTACTGCCGGGCGATTTTAATGCCGGCACTTTGAGGGTCGCGTACATCTGCGATCAGCGTCCGGCCAATCCGGCTGAGCTGCCCTTTTTCTTCCAGCCGTGCCTGCACGTCGCGGCATTTTTTGCAGAGAGAGCCGTCGGCGAGCACTTTTTTGACCAGTGTGATTTTCACGATAAATTCCCTGATGCGGGTTCAAGGCCAAAGGGCACTATTGGAGTGGAATTTATCAGCATGCTTAATAACAATGAAATATCAATCCCTGATATTTTTATAACCAAACGCTGTGACGGCATCCCAAAAAAGCGGGTCGTCCAAAGGAGAGGCAGGCCCTGGCCGCGAAGCGGTCCCGCTGTGTCAGCAGAGAAACTGCTCAGTGGTCTCCAGCAGCAGGTGCACCTTGGCGAGGCACTCCCGGTGTTCAGCTGGCGGCTCGGAGTCAGCAACAATACCGCCGCCTGCCGCGCAGGTCATACGGCCTTTGCTGGCGCTAAAGGTGCGGATGGCAATGTTGGTGTCGGCACGACCACAGCTGCTGATATAGCCGATACTGCCGCAGTAGATACCCCTCGGACTTGACTCCAGTTCGCGGATCACTTCCATGGAGCGCCGCTTCGGCGCCCCGGTGATGGAACCACCGGGAAAACAGGCGGACAGCAGCTCGCTGTAAGCGGTGTCTTCAGGCATTTCTCCGGTAACAACACTGACCAAGTGGTGCACATTGGCGAAGCTGGCCAGCTGAAACAGCTCGGGTACGCGCACGCTGCCACTACGGCACCGCTTGCTGAAATCGTTGCGCAGCAAGTCCACAATCATCAGGTTCTCAGCGCGGTCCTTCGGGCTCTTCTGTAGGGCTGAGGCCGACTGCTGATCCCGGGGCGCATCGGTCGCCCTGGCGGCAGTGCCTTTGATGGGTTCGCTGCGCAGGTTGCAGCCATCGGCGCGAATGAAGCGTTCCGGTGACATGCTTAGCAGGCTGCCCTGGGGCAGCGCCATATAGGCTGAAAAAGGCCCTGCAGCCCGCTTGCGCAGGGCGAGGTAAGCGCTGAAGAGATCGCCCTCGTAGGGTGCGCAGAAACGTTGGGTAAAATTCGCCTGATACACGTCGCCGGCAGCGATGTACGCCAGAATCCGTTCGATGCGCGCGTGGTAATCCGCGGCGCTGAGTTCGTGTTCGAAGGGTTCCAGCAGGCGGAATTCGCCGGGCGCCGGGGGCTTTTGCCACTGTACGGACTCAAATCGGCCGATCAACTCTCGCACTTGCCGGGGTGGACAGGCGGGGTGGAATATCAGATGGCTGCTGCCCAACTGATGATCCGCGATAAAAGCCCAACAGTAAAGCCCGAAAAAGCCTGCGGGCAGGTCGGTTGGGCGGGGATCTGCCGGCAGATAGTTGCCCTCCACCCCCAGTTCATAGCCGGCGTAGCCGATGGCTCCGCCACAAAACGGCAGTTGCGAGCTTCTGTCCTGTGGGCAGAGTTCGCGTATCAGGTCATCCACCTGGGTAAATGGCCTCGGGCTGTCGGCACTCAGTACCAGGGTGTTCAGTGGGTCGGCGCTGATAATATCAAAGCGACCGCCGCAGCTGAGTGGCCGGCCACTGTCGAGCCAGACCGGTGCCGGCAGATCGGCCACTGCGGCGAAAGCGGCTGCTGAGTTAAGCGAGTAGGGCAGGGAGACAATTTTCATTTTACAACACGGCCTTCCGTCAGACGGCGCACACTACACAGTTTGCGGCGGCTAGAAAAGGCCGGGCGACACTTTAGTCAATTCTTCGCTCAATGCCGGCCTGAGACATGAGGCGGGTGGCAAGTTCTTCCACCGAGAGTTGTGTGGCATCGAGGAAGGGCACTTGGGCCCGCTTCAGCATCTGTTCAACCTGGCGCACCTCAAAATCACACTGTTCCTTAGAAGCGTAGCGGCTATTGGCGCGTCTTTCCTGCCTAATCTGCATCAGCCGGGTCGGATCAATGGTCAGTCCGAATAGTTTGTGGCGGTAGGGGAGTAGTATTCTCGGTAGATTGGTGGAATCCATATCCTCTTCGGTAATTGGGTAGTTGGCCGCACGCAGGCCGAATTGCAGGGCCAGATATAGGCAGGTGGGGGTCTTGCCGGTGCGGGAGACACCGAGGAGTACCACATCCGCCTGCTCGAATCCACTGATGCGGCGCCCGTCGTCGTTGTCCATGGCAAAGTGCACCGCGTCGATGCGGTCGTTGTAGCGGTGATTGTCGGCGATTCCGCGCGAGACGTTGACCGTCTGGGCGGGGTCCCGGTTGAATAGACTGGCAAGAGGCGTCAGATAGTTTTCGAAAATATCCAGCATCAGGGCCGGGCTCTGGTGCAGCTGTTGGCGAATCTGGTCGGATACGATGCTGGTGATGATGATGGGCTGTAAACCCGACTCCCTGGCGGCCATTTCTATGCGCTGAAGAGCCTGCTGCACCTTACCGGCGGAGTCGATATAGGGCAGCGTGACCTGCTCGAGATGCTGGTCCTGAAACTGTGCCAGCAGGCTGTGGCCAATGGCCTCCACAGTGAGCCCGGTTCCATCGGAAATAAAAAAGGCGGTGCGCTTGTCTTTTGCCACATCTCTTCTCTGGTTGTTGCGGGGGAACTCAGGTACAGGGGCGTTAGTATAATAAGAGGTGTGCTGCCAAGGGGCTTTTATTTTCAGGTTGCACATAGTTTTGTAGAAAATTTACAACAAGCCCGCTGCTGTTTCCGGGCTATTTTTTACAAGCCGCATCCTTATAATCAGCCGCCACAGACATCGGATTTTAGAGGGCCTTCACTTGACGAACTTCACCATCGACTTTGCAAAACTGGGTATGGATGATGTCGACAAGGTCGGCGGCAAAAACGCATCACTCGGTGAGATGATTGCGTCGCTCACCGATGCCGGTGTCAGTGTACCGGGGGGCTTTGCCACCAGCGCGGAAGCCTACCGGACTTTCCTTGCCGAGGGGCAGTTGGCGCAGCGTATTGCCGAGCGCCTGAAGGGGCTGGATGTCAGCGATGTCACTGCCCTTGCACGGGTTGGTGAGGAGATCCGTAACTGGATTTTGCAAACGCCGCTCCCCGCGCAACTGGAGAAGGAAATCCGCGCTGGTTATGAGGGTCTTGGCGGTGGCGAGACCGCCGTTGCGGTGCGCTCTTCGGCCACTGCGGAGGATCTGCCGGACGCCTCTTTTGCCGGTCAGCAGGAATCATTCCTGAATATCCGCGGTGTCGAGTCGGTGCTGCAGGCGGTGAAAGGGGTATTTGCCTCCCTGTATAACGACCGCGCCATCGCCTATCGGGAGCACACCGGATATGGGAATGTGGGGGTGGCGCTTTGTGCAGGTATCCAGCATATGGTGCGCAGTGAAACCGGCGCCGCTGGCGTTATGTTTACCCTGGATACCGAGAGTGGTTTCCGCGATGTAATCTTTATTACCGCGGCATTTGGCCTGGGGGAAACTGTGGTACAGGGTGCGGTAAACCCCGATGAATTCTATCTCTATAAGCCCGCATTGGATGCGGGTCGTCCGGCGATTTTGCGCCGCAAACGGGGTAGCAAGGCGATCAAAATGGTCTATGGCGAGTGTGGTGAGTTCGGCCATTCGGTGCAGACGGTTCAGGTGGCACAAGAGGATTGCCAGCGTTTCTCCCTCAATGATGAGGAGCTGACCAGCCTGGCGCTGCAGGCCCGCAAGATTGAGCAGCACTATGGTCGCCCGATGGATATTGAGTGGGCCAAAGACGGGGATAGCGGCAAGCTGTTTATCCTTCAGGCGCGTCCGGAAACAGTGCGCTCCCGCGACCAGGGCACCAGCATTGAGCGCTACAGCCTGCAAGAGCGCGGTGAAGTGCTGTGCGAAGGCCGTGCCATCGGCCAGCGTATTGGTACCGGGCGCGTGCGCAAACTCAATTCTGCCAAGGGGATGGCGGAGATGCAGGACGGTGAAGTCCTAGTGACCGATATGACCGATCCGGACTGGGAACCGATACTGAAAAAGGCGGGTGCCATCGTGACCAATCGCGGTGGCCGCACCTGCCACGCGGCGATTCTGGCGCGGGAGCTGGGTATTCCAGCGGTGGTGGGCTGCCGCAATGCCACTGAGATCCTGGAAAACGGCACTCCGGTCACTGTGTCTTGTGCTGAGGGGGATACCGGCTTTGTCATGTCCGGCGAGTTGGACTTTGAGCGTGAAGAGGCCGAAGTCAGGGATATGCCCAAGTTGCCCTTTAAAATTATGCTTAACGTGGGCAATCCGGACCGTGCCTTTGCCTTCAGTCGCGTACCCAACCGGGGTGTCGGTCTGGCGCGCCTTGAGTTTATTCTGAACCGTATGATCGGTATTCATCCGAAAGCGCTGCTGGAGCTGGACAGCCTGCCGCAGGATCTGCAAATAAAAATCCGTGAGCGCATCGGTGGCTACCCATCCCCGAAGGACTTTATCGTGGAGAAACTGGTGGAAGGGATTGCCACTCTGGCTGCTGCCTTTGCACCCAACCGCGTGATCGTGCGTCTGTCGGACTTCAAATCCAATGAATACGCCCACCTGGTGGGAGGACAGCTGTATGAACCCAGCGAAGAAAACCCGATGCTGGGCTTTCGCGGTGCTGCGCGCTATCGCTCCAAGGACTTCTGCCAGTGCTTTGCCCTGGAGTGTCGTGCTTTGAAAAAAGTCCGTGACGAAATGGGCCTGACCAATGTGGAAATCATGGTACCTTTCGTGCGTACGCCCGAGGAGGCAAAGGAGGTCATCGGCCTGCTCGCGGAGAATGGCCTGCGCCGTGGCGAAGGTGGTCTGCGAGTGATGATGATGTGCGAATTGCCCTCCAATGCCCTGTTGGCGGAGGAGTTCCTACAGCACTTTGATGGTTTCTCCATCGGTTCCAATGATCTAACCCAGTTGACATTGGGGATTGATCGGGATTCCGGCCTGGTGGCGGACCTGTTCGATGAACGCAACCCCGCGGTCAAGGTATTGTTGTCCCGCGCCATACAGGTTTGTAAGAAAGCCGGGAAATATGTGGGAATTTGCGGGCAAGGTCCGTCCGATCACAAAGACTTCGCACGCTGGCTGGTGGACGAAGGGATAGACAGTATTTCCCTGAACCCCGATACCGCTGTGGACACCTGGCTATATTTAGCCAATAAAAAAGATTAAAGTTTCTTTTTGTGCGGCTATTTTGGGCCGCTTTTTCGTTCTGAGAACCGTATTTTCCCAGCAGTTTTTTTCACAAAATAATGATCTTTTCTGTTGATAATTTAGAAGGTTGTTGCAGTTTGCGCTGAAATTACCAGAATTTTTCCTGCATTTTTTGTGTGCGAATTTGCCATCGCACACTACCGAAAAAATCCATTCCACTATCACCGCCTGCCTAGAGAAGAATTCATTCTAACTGTCTGCGGCGGCCTCAATAGAATCAAAAGGGTCTTGGGCCTGTGCGTAATTTGGAAAAGAGTTTGCGCATTTTGCTCTGAAGCTGAGTCATCGCAAAGAGAGGACTCCGCCGCCGATGAACTTCAAGCGGTTTTGGTTGGACTTTTCGACTGTCCACCCGCTGGATCAAAGCGGAGAGAGTTGGTGAGGTGAGCCATGCACACAAGTAGACAGTTACAAATCCCCATACTACACATCTTTATAGTGTTGTGCCTGATGGTATTTTTGGCGGTCCCCCCGGCAATGGCGAAACCCCGGGGTGTCAACTGGTTCGATGACCGGGCCGCAGCCAGAGGCGGCGGTCCCTCAATTAAAATTGATTTGAGCGAGCAGCGCGCCTATTTGTACAAAGGTGGCAGGCTGGTAGGGGTTTCCAAGGTCTCTTCCGGCAAGCGTGGCTACGGTACCCGCCCTGGGTATTTCCGCGTACTTTCAAAACATCCGTATCATCGCTCGACCATTTATGGGAGCTTTGTCAGTAAGCGCACCGGAAGAGTGGTGAGATCCAATGTGAATACCCGCAGGCATCGCCGCCCCGCCGGAGCCGTTTATCGCGGTGCCAGAATGAATAACTATATTCGTTTTAATGGTGGTATCGGCATGCACGCATCCAGCCATGTGCCCAATTATCCAGCATCGCATGGTTGCGTGCGTATGCCGCCGCATATGGCGAGAAAGTTTTACCGGCATGTGCGTGTCGGCACACCGGTTCGTGTCACCCGCTGACAAGATTTGCGACAGCGAAGGTTTGACCGGGCATTATCCAAAGAGGTGATGCCCGGTATTTGTTGACATCGCTGCTACTGTTGTCCCAGTTAAGGTTACTATTATTTTTCATCTGATGATAACGAGATACCATATGTCAGTTTCGACGCCCGATCTGTGCGATGCGCACAGGGAAGATGTGCAGGTGGTTGAGCCTTTTTTTGTTAATTATGGTGGTCGCGAGCGCTTCGGTGGACAAATCGTTACCATCAAATGCTTTGAGGATAACTCCCTGGTGCGCGATCTGGTGGCGGAGCCGGGTCAGGGAAAAGTACTGGTGGTGGATGCCGGTGGTTCCATGCGCTGCGCCTGCCTGGGGGATAGACTCGCTGCGCAGGCGGTGGGCAACGCCTGGGAAGGCATTGTAGTGTTTGGGTGTATCCGCGATGTGGACGAAATATCGGCGCTGGATCTGGGGGTGCAGGCTTTGGGCAGCCACCCCATGAAAACGGAAAAGAAGGGCGTTGGTGAGAGAGAGATCACAGTGGCATTTGGCAGTGTGACTTTCTATCCAGGCCATTATCTCTACGCGGACAATAATGGCATTATTGTCGCCACACAGTCGCTGCTCTGAACCTTCGCTGTGATCCCCCCCCACTGGCCTCAGGCTAGGCTGTCATTCCGGGCTGAGCCTGATCCTCTATGGTGGAGAGCACGGCAGGCGGTTTCTGCCGCAGGAATGCCTTTCCCCGCCCGTAATACCGCCTGTGTAGCGCCAACCCGGTCCAGTCGCTCATTCCCTCCGGCGGTCAAACTGTAGAAGAAATCGTCACCTATCATTGTCCTGTGATACCACTCAATGACCCGGGGAAATGGCAGGGTATTTCGCTGTCGCGACCACCATGGAAGGTAAATATGGGCGAATTGCGCAAGAAGTTTTTTACGGCACCGCTTTTGAAAACCATCAAGCGGGTTCTCCCCTCGATTTCCGCCACTGAGCGCGAGGCGATGGAAGCCGGGGAAGTCTGGTGGGACGCCCAGTTGCTATCGGGAAAACCGGACTGGAATCAACTGCTGGACATGGGGCCCCCGGAATTGAATGCAGAAGAGCGGGCTTTTCTGGATGGCCCGGTGGAAGAGCTCTGCCATATGGTGAACGATTGGCAAATCAGCTTCGTGGACTACAACATCCCCGAGCATGTATGGGACTTCCTGCGCAAACACCGCTTTTTCGGCATTATTATTCCCAAGAAATACGGTGGCCTTGGCTTTTCTCCTTCAGCACATGCAGAAATAGTCACCAAAATCTCTACCCGCAGCACCTGCGTGGGAGTGACCGTCATGGTGCCCAACTCCCTCGGGCCTGGAGAGCTACTGCTCTCCCACGGGACCCAGGTGCAGAAGGATCACTATCTTCCCCGCCTGGCCGATGGCACCGATATCCCCTGTTTCGCTCTCACCAGCCCTCAGGCGGGCTCCGACGCTGCCTCCATGGTGGATCGGGGTGAGGTCTGTTACGGGGAGCACGAGGGCGAGAAAGTCCTCGGTATGCGCGTCAACTGGCACAAACGCTATATCACCCTGGGGCCCATTGCCACGGTACTGGGTCTGGCCTTTAAACTCTATGACCCCGAGCATATCCTTGGGGACAAGGAAGCGCTTGGCATCACCGTTGCCCTGGTCCCCACCGATACTCCGGGAATCACCATCGGTCAGCGCCACCTGCCAGCCATGCAGTCCTTTCAGAATGGCCCCAACTGGGGCAAAGATGTGTTTATCCCTATGGAGTGGATTATCGGCGGCAGGGAGAATGTGGGCAAAGGCTGGGAAATGTTGATGAGCGCGCTTGCCGCCGGGCGCGGCATCTCTCTTCCTTCGCTGTCAATGGGGGGCGCGAAAATGGCTGCCCGGACCACCGGGGCCTATGCGCGCGTGCGAGAGCAGTTCAATGTGCCCGTGGGGCGCTTTGAGGGAGTGCAACGGCGCTTGGCAGAAATTGCCTCTATTGCCTTTGTGCTGGATAGCGCCCACAAGACGACAACGCGGGCTTTGGATGAGGGCCGCAAGCCCGCGGTCATTACCGCAATTATGAAAGCCAATGCCACCTCCGCATTGCGCCGGGCGATCAACGACGCCATGGATATCCATGCGGGCAAGGCCATTATGGACGGACCCTCCAATTACCTTGGCAATGTCTACCGGGCTATCCCCGTAGCGATTACTGTGGAAGGGGCCAATCTGCTGACACGCAGCTTGATGATATTCGGTCAGGGTGCCATACGCTGTCATCCTTATTTGCTGGATGAGATACTCGCGGCAGAAAATCCCGATACCGGCGAGGGGCTGGACCAGCTTGATACGCTTCTGCCAAAACACTTCTGGTTCCAGATAAAAACCCTGTTTCGCGGTGTATTCCACGGCTGGACGGTGGGCCTGTTTGCCAGCAGCCCCCGTGATGTCGGTGTTGCGGCCAAGTACTACCGACAGCTGAACCGGTATTCTGCAGTACTTACCCTGATTACAGAAATCTCCCTGATGACCCTGGGGGGGGAGCTGAAGAGAAAGGAGTTGATCTCTTCCCGCCTCGGGGATGTACTCAGTCAACTCTATTTATTGAGCTGTTCCCTGAAGCGTTTTTATGACGATGATAATCCCAAGGATGACCTGCCCCTACTGGAATTCGCCATGCGCGATGGCCTGCATAAAATTGAGGTCAGTTTGCTGGAGGTTTTCCAGAATTTCCCGCGGCCATTCTTCGGGCAGTTAATGCGGTTTTTGGTCATGCCCTGGGGCCACAGTGTCCATACGGCTTCGGACCGTCAGGCGCGCGCTTGCGCCGAACTCCTGCTGGCCCCGTCGACAACCCGGGACAGGCTGACCTCTGGTGTCTATCCCGGCAATCCCGGCGATGGAGTTGATATTGTCGAGCAGGCTTTCATTAAGGTTTGCGCTACAGAGCACGCACGTGCCAAGCTGAAAAAAGGCGGGATACGCGTGTTGAGCAGGGAATCGGTAGAGGAAGGTTTACAGCGCAACCTGATCAGCGATGGGGAAGCAAGTGCCTTGCGGGAAGCCGCGGATGCGGTGGATAGTGCGATTCAGGTTGATCACTTTGAGCACTTGGGGGAGCATATCGGCCGCTCGGGCTAAAGGTGTGCGGTTATAGATATCCATGCAAACCCCTTCCAGAAAAACCCCCCAGCGTTTTAGCACCGTTGAGCCCTGTATTGATGCGCTGTTGGAAAAAGTGGGCAAGGAAATCGTATTGGGTCTGCCCCTGGGGATCGGCAAGGCGAACCACTTTGCCAATGCCCTCTACGCTCGTGCGGTTGCCGATCCATCGATTTCCCTGACCATATTCACCGCCCTTACCCTGGAGCGCCCCAAGGGGAACAGCGATATATTGCGTCGTTTTATCCAGCCTTTACTGGATCGCCTCTATGGTCACTATCAGGATCTCGCTTACGCTTCCGCCCGCCGCAGGGAACAGTTGCCGAGCAATATCGAGGTGATCGAGTTTTTTATGGCACCGGGTGCACTGCTGGGAAATGACTATGCACAGCAGCATTATGCCAGTGTTAATTACACTCAGGTGCCCGAAGCGCTTTTGAGAAGCGGTGTGAATGTGATTGCCCAGATGGTGTCGCCAGTCGAGGATGGTGTGCGTTTTAGTTTGAGCTGTAACCCCGATCTGACGCTGCCGTTTTTGAAACTGAGCAACGCCTGCGATGACCATCCATTGATTCTGGTAGGCGAGGTCAACCCACAGCTGCCCTATATCACCGGCACCAGCGAGTTGGATGCAATCGAGTTTGATTTTTTGCTGGAGGGAGACACTTTTGATACGCCGCTGTTTGCGGCTCCGGCGATGCCGGTGAGTTTTACTGAACACAGTATTGGCATGCATATCGCCAGCCTGATCGCAGATGGTGGCACCCTGCAGCTGGGTATTGGCGCGCTCGGAGATGCGGTATGCCATGCCCTGCGTTTGCGCCATTTAGAGAATGGACATTATCGGCGCTTGATCGAAGGACTGAACCGCCACAAGTCCCCGGCCTGCGGCGAAGCACTGACACCTATGGCGGAACCCTTTCAACAGGGGCTCTACGCTGTCAGCGAAATGCTTCCCCATGGATTTTTGCACCTGCGCCGGGCCGGTATTCTTACCCGGGAAGTCTATGCCGATGCCGCTCTGCAAGCCCTGCTGGATCGGGATGAAATTACCCATACGGTGAACGAGGAGACCCTGTTGGCGCTGAAGAAATGCGGCCGCATCTCTTCCCCCCTGACCCCGGAAGATACCGAGTTCCTACAGCGCTTTGGCATTGTCGATGCCAGCTACAGCTGGCGCGGGCACAAGTTGCTGACCCCTGACGGGGAGGAAGAAGAGTGTGATCTGCACAGTGAGCACGGCCGCAGGCGCTTGATAGGAGAGTGCCTCAACAGGAAACTGTTGGGGGGGACCTGGTTGCACGGTGGATTCTATCTGGGGCCGGAATTGATGTATCGAGAGCTTCGCGACCTGCCCCCCAGGGAGCGGGCCGGCATTGATATGACCGGAATCGATTTCACCAATGATTTGCAGTCCCAGCGGACATTGAAGCGGGTCCAGCGCAGGCAGGCGCGTTTCGTGAACTCGGCCATGATGGTGACATTGGGTGGCGCGGTTGTCTCCGATGGCCTTGTGGACAACCAGGTGGTGAGCGGTGTGGGGGGACAGTACAACTTTGTTGCCCAGGCGTTTGAACTGCCCGGTGCACGCTCGATTATCGCCTTGCCCAGCACCCGAAACCGCGACGGCATCTGTGTAAGCAATATCGTGTGGGAATATCCCCATACCACCATCCCCAGACACCTGCGCGATGTGGTGGTCACCGAGTACGGAGCTGTGGACCTGCGCGGCAAGACGGATCGGGATGTGATGGTATCCATGCTCAGTATCTGCGATGTCCGTTTCCAGGCAGTGCTGCTGGAACAGGCCAAGCAGGCAGGTAAAATTGAAAAAGACTTTCTTCTTCCCGCAGAGTTCAACAACAATACGCCTGGCCATATCGCCAAAGTTTTCACAAATAAAAAATGTCTGGCAATGCTGCCTTATTACCCCCTGGGCACCGATTTTACCAGTGAAGAGGCCCTGCTCGCGGTGGCATTGCAGCAGCTAAAAGCGGCGGACCGGCGTTGGTGGCACATGTTGATGGCTGTTATCCGGGGACGGAGAGTCTGGCACGACAAATCCGAGAGTGCCGAGTATATCCAACGCTGTCTGGCGCGCATGGGCTACGATCACACCGAAACTTACGAACATCGCCTGGAAGCCTATGTGGTTGCTGCCGCTTTGCGGGATTTTGTCGATACGAGGCGGCCTCTGTGCTGGGAGTAGCCGGCTATTGATTCCGCTGCTGCGCCTGGATGGCCGTGAGGGCGATGGTGAAGACGATGTCATCCACCCGGGCGCCGCGCGACAGGTCATTGACCGGCTTGCGCAATCCCTGCAGCATGGGTCCAATGCTCACCAGATCCGCACTGCGCTGCACGGCTTTGTAGGTTGTATTGCCGGTGTTCAAGTCGGGAAAAATAAATACCGTTGCACGCCCGGCCACCGGGCTGTGTGGTGCCTTTTGTGCGGCTACGGTTTTGATAAGGGCGGCGTCGTACTGCAAGGGTCCATCGATAACCAGCTTGGGTCGCTGTTGCCTGGCAATTTTGGTGGCTTCGCGCACCTTGTCGACATCCGAACCGCTGCCCGAGGTTCCGGTGGAGTAACTGATCATGGCCACACGCGGCTCGATACCAAAGGCTGCGGCAGAGTCCGCGGACTGGATGGCAATAGCGGCCAGTTGTTCCGCGTTGGGGTCCGGATTGATGGCGCAGTCCCCGTATACCAGCACTTGATCCGGCAGCAGCATAAAAAATATGGATGAGACCAGTGGCTCGCCGGGGGCGGCCTTGATCAGCTGCAGGGCGGGGCGAATGGTGTTAGCGGTGGTGTGTATGGCCCCGGACACCAGGCCGTCCACCTCGTCAAGTGCCAGCATCATGGTGCCCAGCACCACATTATCCCGCAGTTGTTCCCGCGCCACTACCTGGGCCAAGCCCTTTTTCCTGCGCAGGGTGACCATGGGTTCCACATAGCGGTCCCGCACCTCTGCCGGATTGATGATCTGCACCTTGTCACAGAGCTTGAGCCCCTGTTGCTCTGCAGTCCTCTGGATGGTTTTGGCATTCCCCAGCAGTATTGTCTGGGCAATACCCCGCTCGCTGCAGGTCAGTGCGGCTTTGATGGTGCGCGGCTCCTCCCCTTCCGGCAGGGCAATGCGTTTTAGCGAACGGCGCGCCAGCTCGGTGAGGTGATAGCGGAAGGCAGAAGGTGACATACGCCGGGGACGGCTGGAAACCTGACTGAGGGAGTGTACCCAGTTTTCGTCCAGGTGGCTGGCAAAAAAATCCTGCACCCGGTTGACCCGCTCCCGGTCGTCTGCCGGGGTGCGCTGGTTGAAGGTCTGCAAATCCATCACAGTTCGCCAGGTATTGGCGCCCACGAGGAGGATCGGTAAACCGGTTTCCATTGCTGGGGTACAGATTTTGAACAATTCACGATTCAGCTGATAACCGCCGGTGAGCAAGAGACAGCCGATCTTCACTCCATTCATCACCGCCAGACAAGCGCCAGCAACAACATCGGGCCTGTCCGCAGAGGTCACCAGCATGGCCCCCGGTGTAAAGCGTCTGAGCATATTGGCCAGGGAGCGGGAGCAAAAGGTCACGTTGCGCAGTCGCCGGGTTTCCAGTTCCCCGCGGTTGATGATCTGTGCATCGAAGTGTCGGGCCAGATCCAGAGCCCGCGGTGCGAGCAGATCTACATTCCAGGGAATGCAGCCCACAATCCGCAGGGGGACCTGCTGGTAAAGGGCCTCTTTGGTGATGGAGGTGGCGCTTTCCGCGGGTGTCTCCACTTGGGCGGTCATGCCGGCGTGGGCGCCGGGGGTATCCGAATAATGGAAAGGGGCGCCGAGTTTATTGATGATACAGCCCACCACCCGGTTGGAATCCCCTTCGCCGAAAGCGCGCACCGCAAACTCCAGCCGCTCTTTTAACTGTTTGGTGGCGCCGCCTGGGGGGCAGGCCACCAGTACCACCTCTGCGTCGAGGGTTTTGGCAATCTGGTAGTTGAGCTGGTTGGAGAATTGGCTGTTGCTGCTGGGTAGAATGCCTTCAACCACAATCACATCCGTGTGTCTGCTGCCACTGCGGTAGCGGGCCAGTATCTCTTCCAGCAGCTCGGGCATTTTTCCAGTGGATACCCGGGTCTCGGCATATTGTGCGCTGAAGGGACTGGGACTGGCCAGGTTGGCATTGTGTCGCAGTATTTCAGTGGTGCGCTCTGTGGTGCCGTTCGGGGAGGGTTCCGCGACGGGCTTGAAAAACTGCACTTCCACCCGGTTGCGTTCCAGTGCGCGGATCAAACCGAGGCTGACCGAGGTCATGCCCACGCCCGCGCCCACAGGAACCAGCATAAGGGTACGAGCATTGTGCGGCATGCTTAGGCTCCCCCCCGCGCCAATTGGGCGGTATCTTTGGCGATAACCCAGTCTTCCCGGGTGGGGATCACCAGAACTTCCGGGGTATTTGGCCGTGAAATCCGCCCCTCGGCACCAAAGCGTATTTTTTCATTCAGCGCCGGGTCCAATTGATAGGCGAGGCCATTTAACCAGGCGGTGGTTCGATCGCGTACCCAGGCCGAGTTCTCGCCGATACCTCCGGTAAATACCAGTGCAGTGACCCGGTGCAGGGGAATGGTGTAGGCGGCAATGTATTTTGCCAGCCGGTAGCAAAATACCTCCAGGGCCAGGCGTGCGCCGGTATGCCCGTCTTCAGCGGCCTGCTCCAGCGCACGGCAGTCATTGCTGAGCCCGGAGAGGCCGATCAGGCCGCTTTCCCGATTCAGCAGTTGCTCGATTTCGCCCAGGGAATAGTTCAGTGTCCGCCCCAAATACAGCAGTAGGCCCGGGTCCAGATCACCGCAGCGCGTGCCCATGACCAGCCCTTCCAGCGGGGTCAGCCCCATACTGGTATCCACGCTGTAGCCACCTTTGATGGCAGCGATGGAGGCGCCGTTGCCCAGGTGCGCCGAGATAACGTTGACCTCCGGGGCGGGCCTGCCCAGCAGTTGGGCACTGCGTTCACTGATATAGCGATGGCTGCTGCCGTGCATCCCGTAGCGGCGGATATGGTGCTCCTGGTAAAGCCTGTAGGGGAGCGCGTACAGGTAGGCGTAGTCCGGCATACTCTGGTGGAAGGCGGTATCGAACACGGCAACCTGTGGCAGTTGGGGGAAGGCGGCAAGGGCTGCTTGAATGCCCTGTAAGGCGACAGGGTTGTGTAACGGGGCCAGTTCGCAACAGGATCGGATGGCAGATAGAACATCCTCGTCAATCAGAACCGAACTGGCAAAAAGCTCTCCGCCATGGACCACCCGGTGGCCGATGGCGAGCAGCCGCTCTCTCAATTCCGACCACTGTCTATCAAACCGATCAACAAGAATCCGAATCACGGTGGTGTAGTCGTCATCCCGATCAAGCTGTTGTGTCTCATTCTGGGCTCGGTAGCGCCATACCAGCTTTGCTGTGGTCCCCCCCAGGGCGTATGCCTGACCACACAGGAATTCCTTCCCGGATTCGGGGTCAAGTACGGCAAACTTGAGTGAAGAGCTGCCGCAATTGAGAATCAGCACCAGGTCGGGGTCGAGCATAGAGCAAGTGTTTCAACGGGATACCCCCTAAGGCTAGACAAAATGAGACCGAGGGTTCCACCAGGGGAAATCACAGTTGGCGACTTCAAACAGTATCGTTGACGCCATTGCAGGCCTCGGGCTGGGCGCCCATTTGGAACCCCGCAGTGCTGTACAGTCATGCCTCCGGTACTCTTGAGGTGATCCTGAATAAACCGGGGATCTGTCCTCTTGTGGGACTAATGGTACCGGTTTCAAAGCGCGGTGTGATGAAGGTGTCGCAGCCCTGGTTTGATCTGACAGACACTGCCGATAGGCTTTAAATGCAATCCCAATAGCAGATGCTCAATCAATATAGGCTCGGTGTATTGCCACGCGCTGTTTCGGGTCTTCAAAAGGAACTGTATACACAGATTGACAATATATTTACAGTATGACAATATGATAAAAATGAAGCGAACAATTGAAGGCGAAGCGTTGACTGCCCTGATCCTTGAGACCTTTCGGCTGAACGGGGTGTTATTGGCAGCGGGTAACAAATTGACCAAGCCAATGGGCATGACGAGCGCTCGATGGCAGGTAATGGGGGCTATCGACGAATGGGGGCAGCCACTCACGGTTGCCCAGATAGCCAGGAGAATGGGGCTGGCTCGTCAAGGTGTGCAGCGCATTGTCAATGATCTCGAGGATCAGGAGCTGGTTACTTTGGAGGAAAACCTTGATCACAAACGTTCGCCGTTTGTCACAATCAGCGAGGCCGGGCATGCGGTCATGATTGAAATTGGCAAAGCACAAGCCGCTTGGGTCAACGCACTGGCAGAGGGGCTGAGTGAGCAAGGTATCCGAGACGCGCTCAGGCTTTTGGAAATCGTTCGTGATCGCACTGAGCAAACAGGTGTTTGAAACAACGGTAAAAGGAAATGAATGATGGCAAGATTCGAAGAGCTCAATGACAAGGTCAGTCTGGCCGAGCAAATGCAGACAAACGAAGACGGTTCCATCGTACTCATCAACGTCTTCACCGTCGATCCAGCCGAGGAAGAAGCCCTGCTTGCGGCGTGGAAACACGATGCAGACTTTATGCGTGCACAACCCGGTTATATCGCCACACAATTGCACAAAGCCATTGGCGGCAGCGGAACCTTCGTAAATTACGCGATATGGGAAAGCGTGGACAGTTTCCGCAACGCATTTACAAGCCCGGAGTTTCAGAAGCGCATTGGTGGTTACCCTGAAAGCGCTATTGCCTCCCCGCATCTGTTCAAAAAGCTCGCCGTGCCCGGCCACTGTGTAGCCTAACCAATGGAACGCAGTGTCACTCAAAAGCACATCAGAGCAATACGGCACGGTTGCTGTGGCCATTCACTGGCTCAGTGCTCTGCTCCGTTGTAGTGATCGGTTCGGGCTTTCGAGCAGGCGCAATGGAGGATGCAGCCGCTTTGCGAGTGCATGTCCCGATAGGTGTGGTGATTCTTTTGCTGACACTGGTGCGCATCGGCTGGTGGTGCTTTATGGACTATAAACCCGCTTCAGTGCCCATGCCCAGTTGGCAGGATCGTGCATCCCGAGCCTCCATATCCTGTTTTATGTGGTCATTCTCGGTACGGCTGCCAGCGGTATCGGCATGGTGATTCTATCGGGTGCCGGCCCAATCATCTGCGGCGGAGACCTGGCGACTCTGACCGATTTCTTCGATTATCCACCGCGCAGGCCGCATGGTATCGGTGCCCGCGTTATCATCGCGCTGCTGATCCTACATGTCGGCGCAGCGCTCTATCACCATCTATTGAAGCGGGACCAACTGCTGCGACGCATGTGGTTCGGAGCCAGATAGCAATGACAAAGAGCAGAGTACACGCTATTGCCGGAATTGTAGGCTTTCTTATGATTGCTACATTCTGGACCTCGACAGTGGTTTCAGAGCTGATCGGTCACCAAGCGGCCATTACGGCTGTTAAGAATGGCATTGTTTGGGGCATGCTCGTGTTGATCCCCTCTATGGTGATTGCCGGAGGCTCCGGGATGTCTCTGGGCCAGAGACGCGGCGATCAAGGCGTTGTGGCGAAGAAAAAGCGGATGCCGATCATTGCATTGAACGGCCTGATCGTCTTGCTGCCGTCAGCCGTTTTTTTGGCCTCGAAAGCAAACGCGGGCTCTTTTGATAGCGTTTTCTATGCTGTCCAGACATTGGAGCTCATTGCCGGCGCGACGAATCTGACCTTGATGGGGCTCAATATCCGCGATGGTTTGCGCCTCACAGGCCGGATCGCTTCGCCCAGTGCTGGGGTCGCTCAGTGTGCGGCGTCAATCGTGCTACGCAAGAATGGCCCCGCAATCATCAGTGGCGTAGAGGATTTCATCGGCGCTGACGGTGCGGCCCTAGCCACCCAGGCCACAGTGACACTGTGCCGCTGCGGTGCATCAAAGAACAAACCCTATTGCGACGGTTCACATACCCGTGTGGGTTACTTAGATGGGAAATCGCCTGAACGCACAATCGATGAACTCTCCAGGTACAGGGGCAGGGAAATAAACATCCTTTACAATCGGTTGCTCTGTTCCAAAGCCTATGAATGTGGCCGGCGCCTCGAAGCGGTATTCGATACAGCGCGTGACCCGTGGATAGACCCGGACAAAGGTTCGGTTGCTGAAATACTTGATGTTATACGCGCCTGCCCCTCCGGTGCATTGGGGTACGAACAAAATGGCGAAGGTCTGCGCCACGAGGTGCCGTCCGGCACTGCAATTGAGGCGGAGGCAAGCGGGCCTTATCGTGTGCGCAATGTCGCACTGGCCAATGCGGTATGGTGCGAGGGGGCGTGCGAGAATAAATACGCACTTTGCCGTTGTGGCGCGTCAAAGAATAAACCGTTTTGCGACGGATCGCATGTCGCAGAGGGTTTTACTGATGGAGAGGGAAGTGCGTAATAGGGCTTATGGCCACGGGTGATTCACTTTCTCGGGACGCACTCCCCCGGTTGAATTTTTCGGAAATGGGTAAGCAATAAAAGGCGGCTTGCGCCGCCTTTTATTGCTTCTGGAGAACATCGCAACCGGTTTATCCAAACTGGTTCATGGTGTTGTCTTTACCAGCGGATTTTAGGGCGGCTTCACCCGCGAAGTACTCTTTGTGGTCATCGCCGATGTCGGAACCCGCCATATTCTGGTGCTTGACACAGGCGATACCCTGGCGGATTTCCTTGCGCTGGACACCTTTCACGTAACCCAGCATACCCTGCTCACCAAAGTATTCCCTGGCCAGGTTGTCGGTTGACAGAGCCGCAGTGTGGTAGGTGGGCAGAGTGATCAGATGGTGGAAGATACCGGCTTCTCGGGCGGCATCGGCCTGGAAGGTGCGGATTTTCTCATCGGCAGCGGCGGACAGCTCGGTATCGTCATACTCGGCGTGCATCAGGCTGTCGCGGTCGTAGGCGGATACATCTCTGCCCTCTTCAGTCCAGGCATCGAATACCTGTTGGCGGAAATTCAGGGTCCAATTGAAGGATGGGCTGTTATTGTAAACCAGCTTCGCATCCGGAACGGCCTTGCGGATCTCATCCATCATACTGCCAATCTGGCGAACATGGGGCTTTTCGGTTTCAATCCAGATCAGATCGGCACCGTTTTGCAAGGCGGTGATACTGTCCAGGATACAGCGCGCTTCACCGGTGCCTTTGCGAAACTGGAACAGGTTGGAGGCCAGGCGTTTTGGACGCAATAGTTTGCCATCGCGGTTAATGACAACATCGCCATTGGCAAGCTCGGAGGCCTCAATTTCCTCGCAGTCCAGGAAGGCATTGTACTGGTCACCCAGGTCGCCGGGTGTTTTGGTCACGGCAATTTGTTTGGTCAGGCCGGCACCCAGGGAGTCAGTGCGCGCAACGATGAGTCCGTTGTCTACGCCCAGTTCCAAAAATGCGCAGCGCACGGCGCGGATCTTGGCCAGGAATTCTTCGTGCGGGACGGTGACCTTGCCATCCTGGTGTCCACACTGTTTCTCATCGGAGACCTGGTTTTCGATCTGAATACAGCAAGCGCCTGCCTCAATCATTTTCTTGGCCAGCAGGTAAGTTGCCTCGGCGTTACCGAAGCCGGCGTCTATGTCGGCAATGATGGGCACAATATGGGTCTGATGGTTGTCGATTTTATCCTGGGCAGCCCTTTCGGCCTCTTTGTCCCCGGCCTCGCGGGCGGCATCCAGGGCCCGGAACAGGTCGTTCAGTTCACGGGCATCCGCTTGGCGCAGAAAGGTGTACAGCTCTTCAATCAGGTGCGCTACCGCGGTCTTTTCGTGCATGGACTGGTCGGGCAGGGGACCGAACTCGCTGCGCAAAGCGGCAACCATCCACCCGGACAGGTACAGGTAGCGGCGGTCGGTCTTGCCATTGAAATGCTTCTTGATGGCAATCATTTTCTGCTGGCCAATGAATCCGTGCCAACACCCCAGTGACTGGGTGTATTTGGCGGGGTCCCTGTCGTAGTTCTCCATGTCGGCACGCATGATGTTGGCAGTGTATTTGGCAATATCTAGGCCGTGCTTGAACTTGTTCTGGGCACGCATACGCGCAATGGATTCCGGGTCGATAGCGTCCCATGTGCCTCCATGGTTTTCACGGAGCTTGGCTACCGCATCGATGTCTTGAGTGTATGTGGCCATGACTGCATTTCCTTAAAACGGTGACTGCGATTAAGTGTTGAGTATCTTAGGGGGCATGGCATAATTTGCCTAATTTATTGATTTTATTTTCACTATCGATTTGGCGAATGATTTATGCAACTGGAAAGAGCCGACCTGAACCTGCTGGTCTACCTGGATGTACTACTGCGTGAACGCAACGTCACCCGTGCAGCCAATTACCTGGGGCTCTCCCAGCCGGCCATGAGCAATGGCCTCAAGCGCCTGCGCGAGCAGTTCGGCGATCCGCTTCTGGTGCGCACACGGGAGGGTATGATGCCGACGGAGCGGGCCCTGGAGCTGCAGCCCATGGTGCGCGAGGCTCTCTCTTCCATAGATCGAGTGATACAGCCAAACCGGGATTTCAACCCGGCCAATACCCGCAGGACCTTTCGTATCATGGCCAGCGATTACGCAGAATCGACCCTGATTCCCCCACTGCTCAGGCAACTACGGCAGGATGCCCCCGGTATCAGCCTGGATATCATGACTCCCAGTGATGTGAGTTTCGTGGATGTGGAGCAGGGCAAGGTTGACATGGTGATCAACCGTTTTGACAGCATGCCGCAGAGTTTTCACCAGGCAACGGTATGGCGGGACAGTTTCTCCTGTGTGATGCGTACGGATAACCCGATTCTCGAAGACTACAATCTGCAAAGCTACCTGAAGGCGCAGCATATCTGGGTGAGCAAAACCGGTATGGGCGTTGGCGTGGGGGTAAACCCCGAGGATGTCCAGAGGCTGGGCTGGGTGGATGAGGCGATCGATCGCCTGGGGGAAAAACGGGATATCTCTGTGTTCACCCGTCATTACCAGGTGGCCATGTTACTGGCGGAGCAGAGCGACCTGATTGTGACGGTGCCCACCCGCCTGGCGCAGTTGGCCAGTGACAATCCCAAGGTGGTTCGTCGGAATCCGCCACTGGATATTCCCCCGTTTGAGCTGAAAATGGCCTGGAGCCCGCTGCTGCAGCAGAGCGCCCCCCACCGCTGGCTGCGGCGCCTGATCCTGGATATTGGCCGGGCGCTCTGAGCGATGGACAGGGTGCGTTCCCAATTCGGGTTTGTGAGCTCAAGGTGTTTGTCTTGCAGTTCCCTACAGTAGCACCAATAAAAAATTGAATCTGTGAATAGTGGAAATTGCGCCTATTAATTAGCAGTATGGGGAAATGGCTGTATAGAATGCCGTTATTCCAACGATCAGAGAGAGGCCCAGGGTATGACGGAACGAATCCAAATCGGCGATCTGCAAATTGCAACGGCGCTTTACCATCTGGTCTGTGATGAGGTGATCCCAGGGACCGGGATCAGCGCCGAAGTTTTCTGGGCTGAATTTGAATCGGTTGTCCGCGATCTGGCGCCGGTCAACCGTGCCCTGCTAGAAAAGCGCGACAAACTGCAGGCAACCCTGGACCACTGGTACGGCGAAAACCCCGGGGGTTTTCGCGACCTGGAAGGCTACCGCGCGTACCTACAGAAGATCGGCTACCTGGTTGATGAACCTGCAGACTTCACTGCCGGCACCGAGAATGTTGACACGGAAATCGCCACCCTGGCCGGCCCGCAGCTAGTGGTGCCGGTGATGAATGCCCGCTACGCCCTCAACGCCGCCAATGCCCGCTGGGGCAGCCTGTACGATGCCCTTTACGGCACCGACATGATCAGCGAAGCGGGTGGTGCGGAAAAGGGTACCGAATACAATCCCGTGCGCGGTGCCAGGGTGATTGAATATGCCCGCGGTTTCCTCGACCAGTCCGCTCCGCTCACCTGTGGCAGCCACAGAGAGGTTGTGCAATACCGTGTGAACGGTCCCCTGCTGGAAATGGAACTGGACAACGGCGATATCGCCACGCTGAAAGACAGCAAGCAGTTTGCTGGTTACCGCGGCGACAGCGAAGAGCCCAGCGGCATCTTGCTCAAGCAGCACGGACTGCACTTTGAAATCCAAATCGATCGGGAAAGTCCCATCGGCAAGTCCGACGTTGCCGGGGTTAAGGACGTGCTGATGGAATCCGCACTCACCACCATTATGGACTATGAAGACTCTGTAGCTGCAGTGGATGCCGAAGACAAGGTTGTGGTTTACCGCAACTGGCTCGGCCTGATGAAGGGGAATCTGAAAGAAACCATCAACAAGGGCGGCAAGACTTTCGAGCGCAAACTCAACGCCGATCGTGCGTACACCAGTCCGAACGGTAACCAGCGTATCCTCCCCGGCCGCAGCCTGATGTTTGTGCGCAACGTGGGCCACCTGATGACCAGTGATGCCATTTTGTTCGGTGATGGCGAGGAGATTCCGGAAGGGATACTCGATGGCATGATTACCAGCCTGATCGCATTACACGACCTGCGCGGCGAAAGTGCATTCCAGAATTCCCGTACCGGCAGCATCTATATTGTGAAACCGAAGATGCACGGCCCGGAGGAGGTGGCATTTGCCAATACCCTGTTCAACCGCATCGAAGATGTCCTCGGTCTGGCGCGCCACACGGTAAAAATGGGTATTATGGACGAGGAGCGCCGCACTACGGTGAACCTGAAGGCCTGTATTGCCGAAGCCAGGGAGCGGGTGGTATTTATCAATACCGGCTTTTTGGATCGCACCGGTGACGAAATCCACACCTCCATGCTTGCCGGTCCCATGATCCGCAAGGGCGATATGAAACAGTCCACCTGGATCAAGGCCTACGAAGAGTGGAATGTGGATGTGGGTCTCAACAGTGGCCTCAAAGGCAAGGCGCAGATTGGCAAGGGTATGTGGCCCATTCCCGACCAGATGTCAGCCATGATGCAGGCCAAGCTTGCCCACCCCATGGCCGGCGCCAACACCGCCTGGGTACCATCGCCCACCGCGGCCACCCTGCACGCGCTGCACTATCACAAGGTGGACGTCAACCGTCGCCAGGAAGAAATCCAACATCGCCACCACGCCAAGCTGGAAGATATTCTTACCCTACCGGTAGCGGAAACACCCAACTGGAGCGCCAGGGATATCCAGCTGGAGCTGGACAACAACGCTCAGGGAATCCTCGGTTACGTTGTGCGTTGGGTAGAGCAGGGTATAGGCTGCTCCAAGGTACCGGATATCAACGATGTTGGCCTGATGGAAGACCGTGCAACCCTGCGTATCTCCTCCCAGCATATCGCCAACTGGCTCAAACAGGGTATCGCCAGCGAGCAGCAGGTGCGCAAAACCCTGGAGCGCATGGCCGCCATTGTAGATCGCCAGAATGCCGGCGATTCCAATTACCGCAATATGGCACCCGATTTTCACAAGAGCATCGCCTTCCAGGCCGCCTGCGAGTTGGTGTTTGAGGGTTGTGCGCAGCCAAACGGGTACACTGAGCCGGTGTTGCACCGCCGCAGACGGGAGTTTAAGGCCATGCATGCTTGATCGCCGGGCTCAGGGATGAATACCATGGGTCCATGGGACACCAGTATTTTTTAAAATCCATCGATTGTAGGTAAGCGCTGGGCTTCGGCCATAACGCAGCGCTTATAGTGAAATCGGTGTTGGACAAAACCAATCGGCCTGCCGCACACCTGTGCAAGCCGGGCTGTTCTTGCAGCACGTAGGGCCCCGGCTTTGATTTGTTCCGTCAAGCCAGGGACATCAACAATGCCAGCGCCGGCGAGCGTTTTCTGCACTGACCAATGGCAGCTGTACCGTAAGCGATCAAGTAACCTCACCCTTTGACTCACTCGAAAGATCTGCTTGCGTTACGTTCTGAAGATTCCATGGCAACAGGGCTGCAATCTCCTCGGTGGTCCGGTTCGCGGTAAGTCGACGTAAACCCGGGCTGGAAAGTGCCTGACACTGCCAGTTAATGTTAGAAAAAACCCTATTGAATACAATTGGTTATGATTGAATTACTACTTGCAGATGGCAAATGCTGCGAGACATGGAATCATTCCCACTCGATCGTCGCCGGCGGCTTGCTGGATACGTCGTATACCACGCGGGAGATTTGCGCTATCTCATTGATAATGCGATTGGAGACCTTCTCGATCAGTTGGTAGGGCAGATGCGCCCAGCGCGCCGTCATAAAATCTAGGGTTTCCACTGCCCTTAGAGCCACCACATATTCGTAACGGCGACCATCGCCCACCACACCGACAGACTTCACTGGTAGGAACACGGCAAAGGCCTGGCTGGTTTTGTGGTACCAATCGGCCTTGTGCAGCTCTTCGATAAAAATTGCATCTGCCTCACGCAGGATATCCGCATACGCGCTTTTCACTTCCCCGAGGATACGCACACCCAGACCCGGGCCCGGAAAGGGGTGGCGGTATACCATATCGTAAGGCAGCCCCAGCTCCAGCCCGATCTTGCGCACTTCATCCTTAAAAAGCTCCCGCAGCGGCTCCACCAGCGCAAACTGCATGTCGTCCGGCAGGCCGCCCACATTGTGATGGGACTTGATAACGTGTGCCTTGCCCGTCTTTGCGGCAGCCGACTCAATAACATCGGGGTAGATGGTGCCCTGGGCCAGGAATTTTACATTCTGCAGTTTGGAGGCTTCCTGATCGAACACCTCAATAAAGGTATTGCCAATAATCTTGCGCTTCGACTCAGGCTCATCCACACCCACCAGGCGAGCGAGGAAGTGGTCTTGAGCGTCTGCCCGAATCACTCGTACCCCCATGTTCTCGGCAAACATCTGCATTACCTGATCGCCTTCGTTTTTGCGCAACAGGCCGTTGTCCACAAATACACAGGCCAACTGGTCCCCGATCGCTCTGTGTAGAAGCGCTGCCACCACGGAGCTGTCGACACCGCCGGACAGGCCCAGCAGTACCTTGCCCGCGCCCACCTGTTCACGCACTCTGGCGACAGCGTCTTCAATAATGTTCGCAGGCGTCCACAGCTTTTCACAACCACAAATATCAATCACAAAGTGTTCGTAGATGCGCGCACCCTGCAGAGTGTGCGTTACTTCCGGGTGAAACTGTACGCCGAAGAAGTTCTTCTCGGCGTTGTACATACCCGCAATGGGGCAGGAATCCGTAGAAGCCATCCGTTTGAAGCCCCCCGGCATCTGCACCACTTTATCGCCGTGGCTCATCCAAACATCCAGCAATGCATCGCCATCATCGCTGAGGTGGTCCTTGATATCGCGCAGCAAACTTGAAGTGCCCTCAACCTTTATTTGGGCATATCCAAATTCGCGCACATGGCTACCTTGCACCGCACCGCCGAGCTGGTGCGCCATGGTCTGCATGCCGTAGCAAATGCCCAGTACTGGCACTCCCAGGTTGAAAACCATATCCGGCGCGCGAGGTGAATCCGGTTCGGGTACAGACTCGGGACCACCAGCCAGGATGATGCCTTTGGGGTTGTACTCGCGAATCTCCTCCCCACTCATATCAAAAGCGCGGATTTCGGAAAAAACACCCAGCTCGCGTATGCGGCGGGCAATCAACTGAGTGTATTGGGACCCGAAGTCCAGAATCAGAATTCGACTGGAGTGGATATCTTGGCTCATGATTGACTCGATACAATGATGAAGTAGCGGCAAACAGACCATAAGGTCTGTTTGCCGCTTATTTTTGAGGTTGTGGTTACCGTCTGGGGGCAGCTTCTATTGGTGCCTACCGTCCACTCACCGGGTAATTGGGCGCTTCCTTTGTGATCTGCACATCATGCACATGGGATTCACCCATGCCTGCAGTGGTCACCCGGACAAATTCTGGGCGGGTACGCATGGTTTCAATATCCACACTGCCGGTATAGCCCATGGCCGAGCGCAGCCCGCCCATCATCTGATGCACGATGACAGACAGCGGTCCCTTGTAGGGAACACGCCCTTCGATACCTTCGGGCACCAGTTTTTCCGCGCCTTTACTGGCGTCCTGAAAATAGCGGTCAGATGAGCCCTGGGTACGCGCCATGGCTCCGAGAGAACCCATGCCCCGGTAGGATTTGTAGGTGCGCCCCTGGTACAGTTCCACTTCACCGGGCGCCTCTTCCGTACCGGCAAACATGGAGCCCATCATGACCGAGGAAGCACCGGCAACAATGGCCTTGGAAATATCACCAGAGTAGCGAATACCCCCATCGGCAATCATCGGGACTCCGGCATCTTCCAGCGCCCTGGCAACCTCCGCAATCGCAGTCACCTGGGGCACCCCAATTCCGGTCACGATACGGGTGGTACAGATGGAACCCGGACCAATGCCCACCTTCACCGCATCGGCACCGGCCTCAACCAAGGCCCGCGCGGCTTCACCGGTAGCAATATTGCCTCCAATCACATCCACCTGGGGGTGCATCCCCTTGATCCGGCGCACCCGGTCGATCACGTTGCGAGAGTGGCCGTGGGCGGTATCCACCACCAATACATCCACGCCGGCCTCCACCAATGCTACTACGCGGTCATCGGTGTCCGGGCTTGTGCCCACTGAGGCGCCTACGCGCAAGCGGCCATCGGAATCCTTGCAGGAATTAGGGTACTGCTCCGCCTTGTTAAAGTCCTTAACCGTAATCAGGCCGCGCAGCTCGAAGTTATCGTTCACCACCAGGACTTTTTCGATGCGATGCTGGTGGAGCAGTTCACGCACCTGGTCGGGAGATGCGCCCTCCTGGGCAGTTACCAAACGTGTCTTCGGGGTCATAATACTGGCCACACTGACATCCAGGTCGGTAAGAAAACGCACATCACGGCTGGTAACAATACCCACCAGATCGCCTTTATCCATCACCGGAACACCGGAAATATTGTGGTGCGCAGTGAGTGCTATCAGCTCGCGCACAGTGGCATCAGATTCAATGGTAATGGGGTCCTTGACCACACCGGCTTCGAATTTCTTCACCGCGCGCACCTCAAGAGCCTGCTTCTCGATGGACATGCTTTTGTGAATAATGCCGATACCCCCCTCCTGGGCCAGGGCAATGGCCAGCCGCGCCTCCGTTACCGTATCCATAGCGGCGGATACGATGGGAATATTCAGGGAAATGTTGCGGGATAGTTTGGTTTTGAGACTGACATCCTTGGCGGTTACCTCGGAATAACCGGGCACAAGTAGAACATCGTCGAAAGTGAGGGCTTCGCGCGCGATGCGCAGATTGGATTCAGACATTGACACTCAAACCTCGAAATAGGCGGGATTGGGTATCGGCGCGATTATACCTCCAAGTGCCTAAGACGCAAACGACAATTTGCTGAAAAGCGAAATTATCGAGCAAGGGGCTTTACCTCTCGCGACGTTACTGCAATATTGCTGCGCCAACCTTTCTCGTGAGTGCATCCGATGCAGCCGCTCTCCCCAACCCCAGGTGCCAAGCGCAGTGTCCTGTCAGTCAGCGAACTGAACCGGGAGGTAAAGCACTTGCTGGAGAATAGCGTACCCCTGTTGTGGGTCAGTGGGGAAATATCCAACTTTGCCAAGCCCAGTTCCGGCCACTGGTATTTCAGTCTCAAAGACGCCCGCACACAGGTGCGCTGCGCCATGTTTCGCAACCGCAATTGCAGCGTTGCCTTCCAACCGCAAAACGGTCGCGAAGTACTGATCCGCGCAAGAGTGAGCCTTTACGAGGGGCGCGGGGAGTTTCAGCTGATTGTGGAGCATATGGAAGAGGCCGGCTTCGGTATACTGATGCACCAGTTGGAGCAGCTCAAAACCAAACTTCAGGCAGAGGGGCTGTTCGACAGCGCGCGCAAGCGCCCGCTGCCCTACCTGCCTCTCAATATTGGCATTATCACCTCTCCCATCGGCGCAGCCATCCACGACATAGTCCATGTCCTACACCGGCGCCACCCGGCCGCAGAAATAGGATTATGGCCAGTGGCGGTACAGGGCCAGGGAGCAGCGCAGCAGATCGCTGACGCGATTGAAAAGGCCGGGCGCAGTCAACGCCACGATCTCCTGATCGTGGGCCGCGGCGGTGGCTCTCTCGAGGACCTATGGCCGTTTAACGAGGAGATTGTGGCCAGAGCACTGGCCGCCTGCCCGATTCCCACCATTTCCGCCGTAGGGCATGAAACCGATAACACCGTTACAGATCTTGTCGCTGACTTGCGCGCCCCTACGCCCTCGGCTGCAGCGGAAATTGCCAGTGCCAATATCGGCGAATTATACCAGCGGCTGGAAAGTGACAAGCACCGCTTGTTCCGGGCCCTGCAGCACCAGTTGCGCCACCTGCAGCAGCAGGTAATGCTGAAGCGCAACCGCTTGCGCCACCCCAGAGAGCAATTGCTGAACCGCGCCCAACGCCTGGACCATCTCGAGATACGGTTGCTCGCAGTGGGGAAACAGCAGGTCCAGCAGTGCCACACCCGACTCACTACTGCCCGGCGGGCATTAGCCCATTGTCATCCCCAGCACCATATTCACGAGAAACAGAAGCAGGTTGAGCAGGCCCAACGCAGTCTCCAGCGTGCAACCAAACAACAGCTCCAGCGCAGCCGCGATACCTTCAGCCATATTACACAACTGCTCAATAACGTGAGCCCCCTGGCAGTTTTGCAACGGGGTTACGCCATTGTCATGGACCTGGAAGGTGAGGCCCTGAAAGATAGCCGCACCCTGGCTCCCAAGCAAACAGTCAAGGTCAAGCTGGCCCGTGGGCACTTTAGCGCACAGGTAGAAGCCATCGAAGGCTGAATCCACCCCAGACATTGTGGAGTTTGCCTGTGGCTGCTTAACCGTTGGGTTTCGTTATTCCCTTCAATATTGCCACCTGCTGTTGCATGAGCGGCTGCCTAACAACCGACATATTGATGGGGAGAGAGCCTCTCGGGCGTCTGTAGTAGCGGCGCCCCTGGCAAAGCCTCGACAGGACCCTCAGCTGCGATATTACTGTACTGCCGTTATTAAAAACTGAAAAAACTTGCGACTCTGCCTCAGTCAGACAGATGCATTGCCCTATTGCGCGGGCTTCGAAAGGCTCTCACTGTAGATACCGCTTTCACGGCTAATTCAAAACAGAATTACAGAGTGAGCACGATTTTTCCAATGACTTTACCGGCTTCCAGCAGTCGGTGCGCCTCCGCCACCTGTTCCAGCGGAAACTGCGCTGCTATCTGCGGGCGGACTTTGCCGGTCGCAATCAGCGGCCAGACCCGAGCCTCAAGTGCGTGCGCGATATCCGCCTTAACCTGTGCCGTGCGGTGTCTCAGGGTTGAGCCTGTCAAGATCAGACGCTTGAGCATCACCGGCAGCATGTTTACCTGTACCTTAGCGCCCCGCTGGTAGGCGATATTGACGATCCGGCCATCGTAAGCTGCCACACTTATATTGCGGTCAATATAGTCGCCTCCCACCATATCCAGGATGACATCGGCACCATGATCTCCGGTGGTTTCTCGCACGACCTGCACAAAGTCCTCCGCCCGGTAATTGACCGCCCTTTCTGCACCGAGTGTTTCACAGGCTGTACACTTTTCTTCAGAGCCTGCAGTGGCAAAAACCCGTGCTCCCATGTGATATGCCAGTTGGATTGCCGTGGTGCCAATACCGGAGGAGCCGCCATGTATCAACAGCGTTTCTCCACTTTGCAGTTTGGCCCGGTCAAACACATTGGTCCAAACCGTAAAGAAATTCTCAGGCAGAGCCGCCGCCTCAACCTCAGAGAACCCGGCCGGAATTGGCAGGCACTGGCCTTCAGCAACAGCGGCATATTCTGCGTAACCACCTCCGTTTGTCAGCGCACATACCCTGTCGCCCATCCGCCAGCGCCGCACCGCCTCACCCACAGCAACCACTGTACCGGCCACTTCAAGTCCGAGAATTGGCGAGGCGCCCGGAGGGGCCGGATAGTGCCCCTTACGCTGAATGATATCCGGGCGGTTGACTCCGGCTGCTGCCACTTCAATCAACACCTCGTCTGCCGCAACCTCCGGTTTGGCCAATTCCACCAGCTGCATCACTGCCGGATCACCATACCCCGACAACTCAATCACATGCATCATCCGCTCCTCTAAGTATTCGCCTGGTATGAAAGTCCGACATTCTCTCAGGACAGCCATCAGTTTGGTCAATATGGCACAGCAACCATAGACGCACATTACTCATTGGCAACCAACTAAATTTGCCGGACGAATCATATCCCTACCAACTACCGGAACATGGCTTCAGACTCATAGTATCTCAGCCACTGGCACCGCTATTGCGCCCGCTCAAAGCACCCGGCTGCGCAAGAACCCTTTAATCAGGGCTCCTTCTATCCTAACGGCGCTCACGCCATTGCCAGCTACCTATTGCATCGTCTTGAGCCGCCGGGGGAGTAAGCCTGAATCAACCATAGGCTTGTGCGGTGTGCTTAAAGGCCAAATAGCCCACCTCGTGGAATTGACAGACTTGGCGCCCCGCCTAGCTAGTAAGATTAGGTCCGTAAGCAAAGGGAAATTGACATAGCGCTAAGATCTCAAGCCGGCAGAGACAATTATTTTTAGATTAGGGCTTGCAAACTTCTGTCCAGCGCGGCAGAATTCGCGCCCTGTCGGTCTTTAAGGAAGTTCAGGAATCTTTCTAACTTGCGGATTTTTAAGGATTTTCTTTAAAAATCACTTGACTGGCAAAGTCCGATTCTCTATAGTCGGAAAACATAGCGCGCTCGTAGCTCAGCTGGATAGAGTACCTGGCTACGAACCAGGCGGTCGGAGGTTCGAATCCTCCCGAGCGCGCCATATAGATCAAGGGCTTACGTCAATCGGCGTAAGCCCTTTTTTGTTGTTGCCAAAAAATAATGCCAAAAATAACAGATCAACCTTGGCATTCTGGCCACCCCAGCCTCTATTAGCCAATCTATTCCTATCTTTTTATTCCTTCACCCGCGCCAAAATCTGTGCAGATTCCTGCTCCGAAAAGCGTAGCCCATACTTCTCAACAATTGCCATAAACCGCTGAACATAATTTGAATATTTTTCATTATCTAGCATAATCCCGCCCACATCTCGATGTAACTGGACTCGCATCTAAAAATCATTATCACAACGCAAAGACATGCACTCCAAAATGAAAAATGTAACTGCTTTTGTTTTTATATTAAGCCTGTCCCTGCTTGCCGCCTGTAGCGGCGGTGGCTCCGGCAACTCCAACAATAATCAAGCTCCTAGCCAACCTCAGAACTTTAGCTTGAGCTTCGAGGCTATCAAGTTATTCCGGTTTGAATGGGGCGGTGTCGAAGGAGCCAGCCACTACCGCCTTCAGGAAAATCCAGATGGTGTTTCGGGCTTTAGCCAAGTAGGGGAAGACATTCCTTTAGGTACCGAGACTTTCGCCTTGGAAGTACCTCTCTATGCTCGAACCAATGCACAGTATCTATTGCAGGCCTGTAATCAGGTGGGCTGCTCTGACTCCAAAATTGTTTCAGTCAGTGGTTCTTTGGTTGAAAGCATCGGATATTTCAAGGCCAGCAATACTGATGATGGTGATTACTTCGGTGACTCGGTCAGCCTTAGTCGAGACGGCAACACCCTGGCTGTGGGGGCATATGGCGAGGGCAGCAATGCGACGGGCATTGATGGCGACCAGGCCAATAACGATGCATTTGAATCTGGCGCCGTCTATGTATTTGTTCGCACCGGTACTACCTGGACCCAGCAGGCCTACATCAAGGCCAGTAATACAGATTGGCGTGACAACTTCGGTCGCTCAGTCAACCTTAGCGGTGATGGCAACACTCTGGCAGTAGGGGCATATGGCGAGGGCAGCAATGCGACGGGCATTGATGGCGACCAGGCTATCAATGATTTAGACAATTCTGGCGCAGTGTATGTATTTGCCCGCACCGGTGCCACCTGGACCCAGCAGGCCTATGTCAAGGCCAGCAATACTGATGAAGTTGACCATTTCGGTAGATCTATCAGCCTTAGCGGAAACGGCAATACTCTGGCGGTGGGAGCAGAACTCGAGGGCAGCGGTGCGACAGGCATTGATGGCGACCAGACCAACAATGATAAATTGTATTCCGGCGCTGTGTATGTGTTTTCCCGCACTGGGGCTACTTGGGCCCAGCAGGCCTATGTCAAGGCCAGCAATACTGATGTGGAAGACCTCTTCGGCTATTCTGTCAGCCTCAGCGATGATGGCAACACTCTGGCGGTGGGGGCGCTTGGCGAAGACAGCAGTACGATGGGCATTGATGGTGATCAAGCCAATAACGATGCATTTCTTTCTGGCGCCGTGTATGTGTTTTCCCGCACTGGGGCTACTTGGGCCCAGCAGGCCTATGTCAAGGCCAGCAACACTGATGAGAAGGACCTCTTTGGTAGAAGGGTCAGCCTAAGCGGTGATGGCAACACTCTGGCAGTAGGGGCATATGGCGAGGGCAGCAATGCGACGGGCATTGATGGCGACCAGGCTATCAATGATTTAGACAATTCTGGCGCAGTGTATGTATTTGCCCGCACCGGTGCCACCTGGACCCAGCAGGCCTATGTCAAGGCCAGCAATACTGATGAGAATGATGAATTCGGTTGGACGGTCAGCCTTAGTCGAGACGGCAACACCCTGGCTGTGGGGGCGCCTTACGAGGGCAGCAATGCGACGGGCATTGATGGCGACCAGGCCAATAACGATGTATTAGGTTCTGGTGCTATATATGTGTTTGCCCGCACCGGTGTCGTTTGGGCTCAGCAGGCCTACGTCAAGGCCAGCCATACTAATAAGAATAATTACTTCGGTTTGACAGTCAGCCTTAGTCGAGACGGCAACACCCTGGCTGTGGGGGCTTCTTACGAGGACAGCAATGTGACGGGTAATAATGGCGACCCAACCAATGACGATGCACCAAACTCCGGCGCTGTATTTATTTACTAGATGATGTCTTCGGCATTGCGGTCAGTCTTAGCGAAGATGGCGGCACTCTGGCGGTGGGGGCATCTACCGAGAGTAGCAATGCGACAGGCATTGATGGCGACCAGGCCAATAACGATGCACTAGGTTCCGGCGCTGTATTTATTTATTAGCAACATTTTTCCGTCTCTTAAACGGGGAGAATATCAAAATGTGATCTGTGCGGCCGCTTCCGGCCCGCTGATCACGTTTAACTGAGTTACCTGGATGGCGGGGGCTTGAGTTGGAATTGGTCAGTGCGGTGCTCTCGCCATTGACTGTTAGCTCTTCACTTCACTCCCCAATCACCACCCGCAGGTTCACCGTGCGCTGGATACACTCCATGCGCCAAGCGCCTTTATTGACCTCTTCGTTCTCGGTGCCCTCAGCCACAGCGGAGGCCTGCAGGGTTTCCACCTTGCCCGGGGTTTGCCAGGGCGTGCCGGCGGCATTGCTGCGCACCTGGTTATCCGTGGTAACAAAGGCACCGATCATCTTGTAGGCAAACTGGTCGGGACTGCCGTCCTGGTCCAGATCAATTGGATTGCGTACCTGCGAGATGCGCACAATATCACCGACATAGATGCCGCTGGTCAGTTCATAAAAGTGCTCGCCTTCTCCAGCGTTGCTGATGCCAGTGGCTTGAATGTATTCAATCATGTTGCTTCCTTAATTAGCTATTAGGGCTTGTGCCTTTGGTTATGGGTAATCACCCGGTGCTGGGAGTCCACACCGGCGGCATAGCTGATATTACCCACGCTGATCTTGTACACGGTGCGCAGGCCGGCACATTCGACCCGCTCGACGGTTTCCCAGGTGAGCGGCTCCTCTTTATGCAGCACACCCAGTTTTACTCCCTGGCAATGCTTGGCTTCGTACACTGTGCCTTGCGGGTCTGTCACCGGGGTTTCACGGCTGCAAATCACCTGGGCACCACTTGCCATGGTGAGTAGTACACAGGGCACTTCGTCCTGGGGTTTAACTTTGTGAATGGGCGCCAGGTGGGTATCCCTGTCACCAATATCCCAGCAGTCGATCAGATCGCCCGCTTTGCAGTGATCCGCCTGTAGCTTTTCTGTCAACCAGGTGCCGGCAGCCACGCACCAGGGATCGTCCGGTATGGTGCCGCCACCGCCATTGGCAGGTGTCCGGATAGTGCCGACCGAACGGCGCCAGGTGTGGCCGGCAAGCACCGGAAAGCTGGTGGTGGCCTTATAGGTAACGGTTCCCCCATTGAGGCCGGGATCATCGCAATACACGTAATATTTTCTGCTGAACGACAACCCGCTGATACTGCCGCTGTTGTAACTGATGGTGCCAAAACCGAACTGCAGTGTGTGCGCAGCCACGGTGATTCTGGCGGTGCTGCCGACATCGGCGGCGGAAAGTGCGGAGCTGGTGGGCAGGCTGGCGATGGCGGACTGGATTAATGGCAGATTGCGTTGGTCCTGTACTTCCACCACGTCGATCTTGACGTAGTCGATTAACATGTCTCCCGTTTTGTTGGAATAGTTGGCGTAAAAAAGCGGGGCGATAAAACGCACATTGGCCTGCAGTTTGGCCGGGTTGCCGATATGGTTACCGCCGCGAGCGGTACTGTACACGGCATTACCGCTGGCATTGCCCTTGACATAGGCCACCAGCCTTTGCCAATACTGCCCCACCAGATTCAGGCTGGCGGCGAGCACATAGTGCTGGCTGCCGGTGCTGTTCGCTCCGCTGGCATTGCAATAATTACCATTGGCATCAAAGCCAGCCAGGCCCGCGTAGAGGGTCCGGGTGGTGTCCTCATGGTTGTAGAAATAAACACGGGCTTCAATCCGATACAGCTTATCGGGATCAAAGGGCA
>NZ_JBLBUB010000025.1:0-71399 GCF_047289955.1 Microbulbifer jejuensis | reverse complement strand
ACTGTCTCATGTCGACCTGCAAACTCAACAACGGTATTCTTATCCATAGCAGTGTATTCCTGGTTGGTTGACTGTTTGGCGACAACAAATCAACCAGATACGCTGCTTTCTTTCAAACCCTCAAACACCAGATTCGGTTATAACTCAAGACATCCTGATGTTGCGTCAAATTGCCGAAAAGGTGCGGAGCGTCGTTCAGCGTTCAAAGTATACACGCAGTGTTCGACCGGATTGGGCTGGCGAAAGCCTGATACTGAATATGAACATCCAAGAGGACAGGGCGAGCATGTCCGGGGTTACCAATGCGGACATAGCCCTGTCATCTTCTACCGCGATCAGTGGGACACCCCTGGCCACTTTGCGCCAGGGGGACAAGGAGATTCCTATTGTCGCACAGCTGCGCCTGGACCAGCGTGGGCAGTTACAGGATGTAGAGGATCTTTATGTGTTTGCTGCAGACAGTGATATCCGTGTGCCGCTCAGGCAGGTGGCAACGGTGGATATCCATTTCTCTACGCAGAGAATTCACAGGTTGGAAAAATTCCGCACCATCACGGTGTTTGCCTACCCTTATGCCGGGTTTATATCGTCCGATATTATGGCGGATATCGAGAGGGACTTAAAAGAATTGGAGAGAACGCTCCCCAAGGGCTATCAGTTGCAGATATCCGGGGATGCTGCAAATGCCAGGCACGGATTCACGCAGTTACTGATCATCATGGCGGTGTCTTCCAGTGCAATTTTCCTGGCGCTTGTGTTTCAGTTCAGCAGTCTTGTCAAGCCGCTTGTGGTCTTTGCCGTTGTACCCTTAGGCATGGTGGGGGCTTTACTGGCACTCTACATGACCGGCCAAGCCTTTGGCTTTATGGCGTTTCTTGGTATTGTCAGCCTGATAGGCGTGATTGTCAGTCATATCATCGTGCTGTTTGACTTTATTGAAGTGCGCCAAAGGGCGGGTGACCCCTTTAGGGAGGCTCTGCTGGATGCCGGTATTATGCGATTGCGCCCCATCCTCATCACTATATCCGCGACCACCTTTGCACTGGTACCCCTCGCCTTTCATGGCGGCCCTTTGTGGCAACCTCTGTGCTTTGCTCAGATTGGGGGCTTGATGTTGGCTACTTGCGGTACCTTGTTATTGGTTCCGGTACTCTATGCCACCCTGGTGATGGACTTGAAATGGATTCGCTGGAGGGGCCAGGCCATCAAAGCAGAGCCTGGACCAGTGACATAGCCGGATTGCTCCACAGGGGTAAATGGTGGATCCCAGCGGAGATATTGCAGGCACCATTTGGCCCTGAGTGTCGATAAGGATTTCTGAATGGCAAGTCATGCTGCTGCTGTCTAGTATTGGCCTATATGGCGTGAATTTTTCCCACCCATATCGCTTACTGTCGTTATTATTACGAGGTTGGTCATGAGAAAGACAGCGAGAGAAACCCTGCACACCAAAGAGCACACGCGGCTCAATACCCCCACCGATTTGGGTGAGCGCGCGCGCGAAGACATTACCGGCTCGGTGAATACGCTGTTGGCAGATACCTTCGGGCTGTTTATGAAAACCAAGAATTTTCACTGGCATGTCAGCGGCCCACACTTTCGCGATTACCACCTGCTGTTTGATGAACAGGCAGAGGAGATTCTGGACATAACCGACGTACTGGCCGAGCGGGTGCGAAAGCTGGGTGGCACCACGCTGCACTCCATTGGTCATATCGCCAAACTGCAGCGCTCTTCCGATAATGACGCCGAGTATGTGGACCCGCAGGACATGTTGGCGGAACTGCGCGAGGACAATCAGGCAATGATTGTCCGTATGCGTGAGGTGCATGCACTCTGTGATGAGCACCGCGATGTCGGAACGAGCAGCCTGCTGGAGGAATTTATCGATCAGGCTGAAAGGCGGGCCTGGTTCCTGTTTGAGGCGAGCCGCAGCTCGGGCTTGACCCGGCACTAGGCTTGAAAAGTACCACCAACGGCCACGCAGTGGATGATATCTGTAATGGCACTGGATTGCCTTACCTGCTTGGAGAAATGCCAGCTTGGCTCAAGAGGGCTGCTGCCAGAGGAGCATCGCCTGGCTCGAGAATCCGGTGTTATTGCCACAGGTGATCTGATCAGGGAGGCTGCTGTCTTCGATATGCTGGTCGGGCAACCGGCCAGCCATTGCACCGGTGACTGAGAAGGCAGCGCGCTGGCCTATCAGCTCTTTAGAATAATCATCCGAAATATTCAAAGCCCAAAATTGATGACTATTTCCAGGGTGATCAGTCACAAAGCTGTTCATTGGTATTCAATCAATGGAAATTCAGCCAATTCAGGGAGGGATAAAAAAAGTAAAGCACTCCTGAAAGCCCTATCATGCCTCGGTTCCAGGGAAAGAGGGAATTGCGACGGGAATTCCCTGGGCTCCTCATTCTGGCTGGCGGTTTGCAAGGTTGCGCGCGCTTGTTTTGGATGAAAATTGTTCATAAAAGCCTTGATAGAACCTTTCTATTTTCATCTGATGGAAGTTTTTCACATCATATCAATGCGATGGCTAAATTCTTTGTTTTGGTGGATGTTTGTATAATTTTTAATCCATTCGGGCAATATTTGTTCTTCTGGTGGACGGTACTGTGCGGAATACAGCGTTCCTTTACTCGGTATTTACCCCGCTTGACACGGATTTTGGGTGATACCAAACTGGATAAATTGAGCAAAAAATAATCATGATTTTGCCTGAAAAGTAGACAGTCGGGTTCGGTTTTTACCTGATATGTCAGTAACGAGAAAAGGCAAGCCTATTGAAAAAGCGCGAGGCATTAATTAATAGTGTAGCCAGCTAACCAGGCTGGGCGAATCCTATCGTATAGTAGAGTTTGGACTATATGTTGATGGTCAATTCGTATACACTCTGCTGCTTGATTAGCTCGGCGGGCTATGCCTTGCCAGGCGGAGGTTCATCCAACATCACCGAGTTCGATTTCATTGGCTTAGCAGCACTCAATCGAGACACATTGTGTAGTCACCCAATCCTGGTAGTGGGGAGTAGTAGATTTAACTGGTCGTGAAAGGAAAAAATTCAGCAACCCCCATGTCGCCTGTGATAGGCAGGATCTTCTGGCTACTGAGACTAGAAAGATATTTGCATACACAAAAGACACAACGCTTGACACTAGTCTCCTGCATCCTCCTACAGCTTACAGCACAATTTTTCTAAAGCCTGCCGATCAAAGCTGAATTGGTAGGTAAATTAGAATATAGGTATTCGGTATCAGCTGGAACCTGCTCCTGCCCAATCTTTGTTGGGGGTAGGGGGTTGCAATGCCCGAGAGCAGTGGCAGAATGCAGCATTTTTTGCGGCAGCGTTCAGAGTGTTGAGCCGTTACTCTGGCATACATGAGAAATTACAATCCTTCAAATTTGGGGTAGATCGAAAGTGACTTATACTACTGATCCAGGCAGAGTACTAGAGGGCGACGAAATTGACCTGGCTGCCCTGATACAAGGATTGTGGGCTCAAAAATGGTTGATAATGGCAGCCACCTTCGTGATTACACTGGGGGCTGCACTTTATACATTCTCGAGTAAGCCGGTTTATGAGGCGCGTATTGCTGTACTGCCGCCGACACTCAGCGATATTGCTGGCTTCAACCTGGCGCGGGGTGGGAAGAGTGGGTTTACACCCTTCACGGTGGACGATATCTACGCTGTGTTTACTCGCAATCTGCAATCCGAGGAGAGCCGTCGCCAATTCTTCAGGGATGTATACTTGCCGTCTCTCGATAGTGAGCGGCGCTCAGGATCACAGGACCAGTTGTATACAGGGTTTGGCACGGTGCTTAAAATCAAGGCGCCGACCAAAAGCCAGCCAGCCTATTTTATTGTAGTGGAGCGCCATGACCCAGCACAGGCAGCCAAGTGGGCCAAAGACTATTTGGATCAGGTAACTCGCCAATCCATAACTGATGTTTTGAGCAACACGCAGCGTGAGGTGGAGATAAGAAGCCAGCAGATCCAGAAGGAGCTCAAAATCTTGAGGGAGTTTGCAAAAACTCATAAAAATGATCGCATCGTTAAACTCAGGGAGGCTTTGACTGTAGCAGAAGCAGTGGGACTGGAGAGGCCGCCCCTCATCAGCGGACAAGTCGCGCAACAGTTGGCCGCTTTCATGGATGGTGAGTTAATGTATATGCGTGGTACGAAAGCGCTCCGCGCTGAGATCGAGGCTTTGGAAGGTCGTGCATCGGATGACCCGTTTATACCTTTGTTACGCAACCTGGAAAAGCAATACAGTTCCCTTAATGGCGGCTTTCAGGTTTCCCCTGGAAATATGGCTGTTTCCCGCCCGGATGGCGCCGTGGAAACTCCAGATAAGCCTATCAAACCTAAAAAGGCATTAAGTTTGGTGCTGGGGGTGTTGCTTGGAGGCATGCTAGGTACCTTCATTGCATTAGTTCGATTGATGTTTAGTAAGCAACAACTTGCCGTTGCTCAAAATTCTTCATATTCAACTGGTCAGTCCACGCTAACAACTTGACAGGTTTTTTTATTGATGCTGGGCCGCAGAGGGCGTATTGCTTCTGACTACGTTTGCGTTGCATTTGATACCAAGAAGGTGCTCCGTAAATGATAGAACATTGTACTTAGAGTGTGCTAAATGCATTATTGAGAATAATTTTTAACTGGAGTTAGACCTGATGTCGGGGATTAGGCAGGCGAGTATTGCAAAATTCAAGAGTAAGGAGGCCATCATTGGTATAGTTGGTCTGGGCTATGTCGGTCTTCCTTTGATGCTAAGGTATAACGATATTGGCTATTGCGTACTTGGCATTGATATCGATACGGACAAAGTTTTTAAACTTAATGCTGGGCATAGTTATATCGAACATATATCTGATGAAAAGATTACGGATGCTTGCGAGACTGGTTTTGAGGCTACTTCCGATTTTCGGCGTGCAGTTGAGTGCGACGCTCTTATTCTGTGTGTACCAACCCCTCTCAACAAATATCGCGAGCCGGACATGAGCTTTGTAGTCAGCACAATTGATGCTGTCAAGCCCTATCTTCGTGATGGTCAAGTGGTTTCCCTAGAAAGCACCACATACCCAGGTACCACTGAAGAAGAACTGCTGCCTCGTATCGAGCAAAATGGTCTGTGCGTCGGTGAGAATATTTTTCTGATTTATTCCCCTGAGCGGGAAGATCCAGGTAACCCCGATTTCGAGACTCGTACTATTCCGAAAGTTATTGGTGGCCATACTGCTGCCTGCTTGGAGGTCGGGCTTTCTCTCTATGAGCATGCAATCGACAAGATCGTGCCTGTCAGCTCGACCAAAGTAGCGGAAATGACCAAATTGTTGGAAAATATTCACCGTGCAGTGAATATTGGTTTGGTCAACGAAATGAAGGTTGTTGCTGATCGTATGGGTATCGATATCTTTGAAGTAGTTGATGCAGCTGCTACCAAACCATTTGGTTTTACTCCTTACTATCCAGGGCCTGGATTGGGGGGGCATTGCATCCCCATCGATCCTTTTTACTTGACCTGGAAAGCTAGAGAATATGGTTTGCATACGCGCTTTATCGAACTGTCTGGCGAGGTCAACCAGGCAATGCCTGAGTACGTGGTCAACAAGCTCATGGATGGCCTTAATAACAATGGCAAGGCGTTGAAAGGAAGCAAGGTGTTGGTTCTCGGTATCGCCTACAAAAAGAATGTGGATGATATGCGTGAGTCGCCTTCAGTCGAAATTATGGAATTGCTGGAAGCTAAGGGTAGCCAAGTGGCTTACAGTGACCCCCATGTGTCGGTTTTCCCGAAAATGCGTGAGCATCATTTTAGTCTGTCCAGCGAGCCACTAACGACTGAATCGCTTCTCCGATTTGATGCGGTTGTACTCGCCACCGACCATGATGAATTCGACTATGATCTGATTCGCCAGAATGCGCGCCTGATTGTAGATAGTCGTGGAAAATACCGTGCACCTGAATCTCACATCATCAAAGCTTGATTCACTGGAGTTGAACTTTTGAAACGTTTTGCACTGATCGGCGCAGCCGGTTATATCGCTCCGCGCCACATGCGCGCAATCAAAGATAATGGTCATGAGTTGGTATCTGCTTATGATATCAACGACTCCGTCGGTATTATCGATAGTATTTCTCCGCAAAGTGAATTCTATACTGAGTTTGAACGTTTCGCTGAACATGCCTGGACTCTGAAGCGAAATTCTACGACCGAATTAGACTACGTTGCAGTTTGCTCACCAAATTATCTGCATCATGCTCATATCGCTGCTGGTTTGCGCTTGGGCTGCGACGTAATTTGTGAAAAACCGCTGGTGCCAACGCCCGAGCTACTTGATGAACTATCCCTTGTCGAGCGGGAAACTGATAGGAAGGTCTACAATATTCTCCAATTGCGGCATCACCAGGCAATTCTGGATCTAAAAGATAAAGTCGCTAATGAAGCTAGTGACGAGAAAAATGATGTAGAGCTGACTTATATTACCTCACGGGGTAAGTGGTACATGGAGAGCTGGAAAGGCGACCCGCGGAAGTCTTTCGGAGTGGCCACTAATATTGGTGTGCACTTCTTCGATATGTTACATTTTATTTTTGGTGATTTGCAACACAATGTTGTGCATTACAGTAGCGATTGCAAGGTAGCGGGTTATCTCGAATATGAGAACGCACGTGTTCGTTGGTTCCTATCCATCGATGCCAATGATCTACCTGAGTCAGTTAAAGGCAAAAAGCCTACGTACCGCTCGATTACTGTTAATAGCGAGGAGGTGGAGTTCTCGGAAGGATTTACAGACTTGCATACCATTAGTTATCGCGAAATTCTCGCCGGACGAGGCTATGGTATCGAAGATGCACGTCATTGTGTGGAAACCGTAGATGCGATCCGTTCTACTGTCATTACTAGCCCGGAATATAACAAGGGGCACCCATTCCTGCAGCGACTTATTTGATATTTGTAGATGTCAGCTTACTGGCAATCTGCATATTCACATAGTTGAGCAAAGAGGCCTATATGACCCACTATCAACATCCAAGTGCCATCGTCGATGATGGCGCACAAATTGGAGATGGTTCGCGCGTGTGGCACTTTGTACACGTTTGTGGCGGTGCTTCCATCGGAAAGGGAGTATCTCTTGGTCAAAATGTCTTCGTTGGAAACAAAGTCGTTATCGGTGACAACTGCAAGGTACAGAATAACGTTTCGGTATACGACAATGTCATTCTTGAAGAGGGGGTGTTCTGTGGGCCAAGCATGGTCTTTACCAATGTCTATAATCCACGTTCCTTAATTGTGCGCAAAGATCAGTATCGTGATACTTTGGTGAAAAAGGGGGCTACTCTCGGGGCTAATTGTACCATTGTCTGCGGTGTCACTATTGGTGAGTTTGCCTTTATCGGTGCGGGTGCAGTGGTGAACAAGGATGTATCGGATTATGCATTGATGGTTGGTTTGCCTGCGCGACAAATTGGTTGGATGAGCGCATTTGGTGAACAGCTGGATTTGCCAATTAAAGGCGAAGGGGAAGGGACATGCCAGCACACGAATGCACGGTATATTTTGAATGGCACCACCCTCAAAAAAGTGGATGTGCAGTAAATGATTGAGTTCATAGATCTAAAGGCCCAGCAAAGACTCATTAAGGAGAGGATCGACGCAGGAATTCAGCGTGTCCTGACTCATGGCCAATATATTCTAGGTCCGGAGGTCTCCGAGTTGGAAGAAAGACTAGCTGATTTTGTTGGGTGTAAATACTGTATCAGTTGCGCCAATGGTACTGATGCTCTGCAGATTGCCCAGATGGCTTTGGGAATTGGTCCTGGTGATGAAGTCATTACCCCTGGGTTTTCTTATATTGCTACAGCTGAAACGGTCGCTCTCTTAGGTGCAAAGCCGGTATACGTAGATGTCGATCCACGTACCTACAACCTTGATCCGAAGCTGTTGGAAGCCGCAATCACCCCGCGTACTAAGGCTATTATTCCAGTTTCACTCTATGGACAGTGTGCTGACTTTGATTCTATTAATGCAGTTGCCGCCAGATACAATATGCCCGTAATTGAAGATGCAGCACAGAGCTTTGGGGCTATCTATAAGGGCAACCGCTCTTGTGGTTTGACGACAATTGCTTGCACAAGTTTCTTTCCTAGCAAGCCATTGGGCTGCTATGGCGATGGCGGTGCGATTTTTACCAATGATGAAGAATTGGCAAGAGTGCTACGCCAGATTGCTAGGCACGGGCAAGATCGTCGTTACCATCATATTCGGGTCGGCGTTAATAGTCGTTTAGACACGCTGCAAGCTGCAATCCTGCTGCCCAAGCTTGAGATTTTTGCGGAAGAAATCCAGCTGCGTCAAAAGGTAGCCCGGGCTTACAATGCATTACTGGGGCGGGATGGGGAAGAAAGGGCTCCATATATCGAGCCTCATAATACTAGCGTTTATGCCCAATATACTATCCGTGTTAAGAATAGGGCTAATGTACAGGCAACCCTTAAAGGTGCCAATATTCCAACCGCAGTGCATTACCCCGTTCCGTTAAATAAACAACCGGCGGTAGCGGATAATGACGCTTCGCTGCCGATAGGAGACACAGTGGCTGAAGAGGTGTTGAGTTTGCCGATGCATCCGTATTTGGCGGATGAGCAGCTTTCTGCCATCGTTGAGATTTTATAAAAGGCGATAGATTATTCTCCCGCAGCTTTAGGGGCGTGACCCGGTCTCGAAGTTACCAGATGTAGAGTTGTAATCTTGATTATATTGAGTGGTTAGTGGAGAGCAAGTGTAGGCCAGTTTAACAAGAAAGGTTTTTAAGTGAAAGTGTTAGTTTTGGGACCGATTAGTTCACCAATAATTAGACGGCTTCAGTCCAGCCTGACGAATGAGGGCTTTAATGTTGTAGTTGCGTCACATAATGCCAAGCATGTTGAAAGTGCGATTGACCTTGGAGAATTGAAGTCATTCTGGGGGTATTTGAATTTTATTAAAATTCGAAAATTAATAAAGAAATACAAGCCAGATATAGTACATGCTCACGGACTAAATCATTATGGGCTGCTTTGCCTGTTTCAGTCCCGCCCGTTAGTTGTTGCGCTCTGGGGGTCGGACGTGTTATTGGCGCCGACCTCGGGGAACATATTCAAGAAATATGTCTTCAAGTTTATCAATAAGTTAGTTTTAAGGAAATCCACTAGGCTGCATACTTCCGCCCTCTATGTTGCTGAAGAAGCAAATAAACAGTGTCCTGGAGCACTTGAAAAGACAGATATATTTTACTGGGGATTTCCCCTAAATAGACCAAATGATTTAGCGCTAGCTGAAGTTGGAAGAAAACTTGAAGAGGAATTTTCTCTGTGTGGAAACGGATATATCGTTTTTCCACGCGGACTAGCTGGTGTTTATAATCCTGAGGCGGCAGCAAAAATAATAAATACGATGCTCGCAGAAAACATAAAGAATCAAATCGTTGTTCTTCAAGGGTTTGCCGCTTCGAATGATGTTGATAGGTTTCTGCAATGTGTGGATGTGTCAAAGATCAGACTGATTGATAGGTTGCTTGATGAAGGCGAGCTTTATTATATATATGAAAAGTCCGACGTTCATTTTTCTATTCCACTGTCAGACAGCCTAGGAGGAGGGGTTGTAGAGCCTTCACTGCTGGGAAGTTTCCCTGTATTAAGTGATTTACCATCCTATAAGGATTATCTATCCCAAAATAAAGGATATATGCTGTTGGATTATGATAAATCCACTCTTTTTGAGCTGGCCCATAAAATTAAATCCGGTGAGATTGGGAAGTCATCACTAAATGTGCCAACACTGAAGTATGGATTGCGTTCTGTTCTTTCAAAGCTAAAACTGACATACGCTCTTGCGGCTTCAGAGAAACATTAAAGTGAATGTAAATAGAGTCTTGCAATTTTCCATTGGGCCGATTGCAGGGGCTGTCCTTGGGCTAATTAGCGTTCCTATGGTGGCTTGGTATTTTTCTGCCGAGGATATCGGGCGGCTAAGCATATTGCAGGTGACAATTAATTTCATCCTGATATTATGTAGCTTAGGCTTGGATCAAGCGTATGTGAGAGAGTATTATGCGTCTAATGATAAGTTGACTTTACTAAAGACCTGCTTGCTTCCTGGTTTAGTTATCTTAATACCGTTGTTAGTGTTAACATCGTTTTCGCCTTTTTCATTGTCAAGTTTGTTATTTGATGTTGATTCTATTTATTTATCGATAATCTTATTTTTTGGTATTTTTTCCTCTTTCTTTGCTCGGTATATAAGCTTGATTTTAAGGATGGGTGAGCAGGGGGTGGCCTATTCCTTGGCTCAGGCTCTTCCTAGATTGATTTATCTAGTGATAATTGGTTGTTATATTGCCGTTACGTTTAGTGCTAATAGCGAAAGCCTTTTGTTGGCTTATGTGTGCTCTCATATGATCGCCATGCTTGTTTTCGCTTGGTTTACTCGCGATCAGTGGATACCTATATTCGTAGCCAGTACTGACCGGAAGAAGCTGAGCCAAATGATAAACTACGGACTTCCTTTGGTTGCTAGCGGGTTGGCATTTTGGGGCTTAAAAGCAACGGATAAGTTTTTTTTGCGGGCTTTTTCCTCATTTGAAGAACTGGGTATTTATGCGGTGGCGCTTAGTTTTTCAGGAGTAGCTCTTGTTCTTCAAGCGGTTTTCTCTGTCGTTTGGGCTCCAACCATATATAAGTGGATGGCGGAGGGAGTGGAGCCGGGCCGAATAAAGAAGTTCGTTGATTTAACTATATTGGGGGTTGTGGTTGTATGGTCGGCAGCCGGGCTGCTTTCATTTTTAGTTTCCTATGTTTTACCCTCCGAATATAAAGCAGTTGAATCCATATTTGTTGCAGCTATGGCTTACCCATTGCTTTATACAGCATCAGAGGCCACTGGGGTCGGGGTTGGTATACAACGAAAAACTTTCTATACAATGCTGGCTACGTTCTTGGCATTGACTGCAAATATTATCTTTAATTATTTTTTAATACCTGAGTATGGTGCAGCAGGTGCTGCGATTGCATCTGCGCTTGCATTTTGGGTTTTTTTTGTTGTTCGAACAGAGGTTTCGGCTTTGGTGTGGGTGTCGTTTCCAAGGCTGGCTATGCATTCGTTGATCGCAATAGCTCTTGTTGCATCTATCTTTAGTGCTGTTCCCTTAGAGTTTTTCGGGAAGAGACTGATTTGGGCTGGAGTCATGATTGTTGCACTTATAGTTTATAGAGAGTGCCTTTTTAAAGTTTATAATAGAATTAGCGTAGATCACCCAGTTAGATCTCCGGGTCTGGAGTAGGTGTTAATGTCGTATTTTTTATGTAACATTGCTTTGTTCGTCTGCTGTGGGGTTGGCTGGCATTTTCGGTATAAAATATGATGCAGAGTAGATTTCTGTTTTTTTGTGTTTTTCTTGTGTTGGCTGGTAGTATTTTTTCGCTAATTGCGTATCTATCAGAAAGTCCACTGATGGTCTTTCTTAGTTGCTTTCTCTGCTTGCTAATTGTTGCAAGTGGTTTATTTATTAGAGGGAATGATATTTTCTCCCCATTGACGTGGTTTTCGATTACTTATTTTGGCTATGTTGTTGGGGGAGTCTATTATTCTTTTGGTGAGGCGAATTACGGTAAGTTTCTAATTTTAACTGAAACCCCATTAGAAGTTGTTTCTGGATATATGGTTGTATCTTTGCTGTGGGCTATTACGTGTTACTTTATGTTCTGTTTTGGTTATGGGATTTTTAGTGTTAGGAGTTCTTTTTCCGCAAAGATTGGTGCTGCTGATTTATTTATGCGGCCGGAGTTTTCTAGGGTTGCCCATTGTTTAATCCCCGTTTTGCTAATCATTGGATTTTTTTATTGGGTTTATGTGGCTTACGAGGCTGCTGGGGGTATCTTGGGGTTGGTGGTGAAGTTTCAAGCTTTTCGTCACTTGATTGCTGATAAGAATATATCGACATTGCCATACCATTTATATTACGCGGGAATATTTTTGTGGCTTTTGGTGCTAGTCAAAGATAGTGGGAAGATTGGTTTTTTGTTTATCCTTCTTTCCTTTGTGGGGTTGGTGATAAATTTGACTCAGGGGCGAATTATGCTCTCAATAACCTTTGTTCTTGCTCAGATGTTCTTCGTTGGATTGGCGATGGGAGATAGGGCCAAAGGTGTAAAGCTTGTTTTCAATATATGCCTGTTGGGAAGTGTTGCTGTCTTCGTGTATTTTTTGAGAATTTTAAGCAATTATTATTTTATTGGTTCCGATGCGGCGGTAATTTCTGGTGGGGTAGATTTTTTTCGGGACTTTTTTGATAAGATGGTGGGTTCCGGAAATGTGGCTGATTTGCAACAGCTTCTTATAATTTTCCGTACTTGGAGTTGGGATGAACCTTTGTTTGGCGTTACTTATTTCGATTGGATTGGAAATTCTTTTGGTCACCTGGTTGGGGTGGAACCCTCATCTATAGGACTTACAATTAAAGAGATTTATTTCCCTGTTAGTTCTGGTGCTCCGACTCCTGGGGCAATTGGTGAGGCGTTCGTAAATTTTAGCGTGCTTGGTCCGTTTTTCATGATGTTTGTCGGGGCTTTTTTTGCCCTTTTATATAGGAGTGTTAAGAGGTCTGGGAGCTATTTGTTGTTGATGATCTATTCAATATTTTTGGCTCGGTTTGTACTTTTGTATCCAAAAGTGGATTCAACAATGATGTCTAATTTCTTCTGGGGGGTTGCTCCTTTTTTGATGATTGTATTTGGTATCTATATCTTATTGCTTGGAGCTAGGCGACTCGCGAAGAATCCTGTAACCACGTCTGCTGTATTTTGATGTTGTTTAAAATTTTTTGGAGTAAGGCTGGTTTCGATCAGGAAGCTTGGAGTCATGTGAGTGTGATTGATCATAAATGGAACTTTTTGTTTCATTATGCATGCTGTACTGATATGTAAATTCGCCAACCTTATGGCAGCTTATGATTCATTGGCGCCATTTATGTTTGCTCTATTGTTGTTGTAAGGAAAAATCTTGAAAGTCGCTCATCTTACTTCTGTGCATCGGCGCTACGACACACGTATTTTTTTGAAGGAGTGCCGTTCTCTTGCTGCTGCAGGATATGGCGTTTCGTTAATTGTGGCTGACGGCAAAGGCTACGAGCAATGCGAAGGTGTTGGCATCTACGATGTGGGTAGTTCTAACGGGCGAGTGGATCGCATTCGTAATACCACGGGCCATGTGCTCGAAAAGGCTAAAGAGATTGATGCACATATCTATCACCTGCACGATCCCGAACTGATTCCAGCGGGGTTAAGGCTAAAAAAGCTCGGGAAAAAGGTAATCTTTGATGCTCACGAAGATGTGCCCAAGCAGCTCCTTGGCAAACCTTATTTGAGTAAGCCTGCTAAGTGGTTGTTTTCCAATGCGTTTGGATTTTATGAGCGTTGGGCCTGCGCGAAGCTGGATGGCATCCTCGCGGCTACGCCGGCTATTCGTGATAAGTTTTTATCAATTAACACCAGTTCGATTGATATAAACAATTATCCTATGTTTGGTGAGCTGGCGACTGGCGATATTGATTGCTCTCAGAAAAAGAGGCAAGTTTGTTACATCGGGGGAATGGCTCGCATCCGTGGAATAGTGGAAGTAATACAGTCTTTAGAGCATGTGGAGTCAGATGTTAGATTACAACTGGGGGGCAAGTTTTCTGAGAAGCCTGTAGAACAGGCCGTACAAAAAGAAAAAGGCTGGCAACAGGTTGATGCGTTGGGCTACTTAAGCCGTGAAGAAGTAAAGGATTTGTTGAGTCGTTCAATGGCAGGTTTAGTGACTTTCCATCCGTTGCCTAATCATATTGATGCTCAACCAAACAAGATGTTCGAGTATATGAGTGCTGGTGTCCCCGTCATTGCCTCGCACTTTCCTCTGTGGAAGCAGGTCATTGAGGGTAACCGATGTGGCATATGTGTTGATCCAATGAATCCTCAGTCGATAGCTGAAGCAATTGATTATCTTTTAACTCATCCTGAAGAGGCTGAACAGATGGGGCGTAATGGGCAGCGGGCGGTTAATGAGCGTTACAATTGGGGTATTGAAGAGCGTAAATTACTTGAACTCTACTCCAATCTATTTTGATGTTAGGGGGTGTCAATGAAACTGCTTACAATTATTGGTGCGCGACCTCAGTTTATTAAGGCTAGTGTGGTTTCCAGAGCAATAGACGAACAGGAAGGTTTCTCCGAAATAATAGTCCATACTGGCCAACACTTTGATGCTAACATGTCGGATGTGTTTTTCAATCAGCTGGGTATCCCGCGGCCTAATTATCAATTGAATATTCATGGCGGTTTGCACGGTGAGATGACCGGTCGGATGCTGGCTGATATTGAGCGAGTGATGCTCAAGGAGGCCCCTGACCGTGTTCTGGTTTACGGTGATACAAATTCAACATTGGCGGGGGCTTTGGCTGCAGCTAAATTACATATCCCGATTGCGCATATTGAGGCAGGGCTGCGAAGCTTTGATATGCGTATGCCAGAGGAGATCAATCGTATTCTTACAGACCAAGTGAGTGATGTATTATTTTGTCCCACCACGGCGGCTGTTGACAATTTGGCGCGAGAGGGTTTTTCTGACAGGCCCGTTAAAATCTTGAATGTTGGTGATGTGATGCAGGATAGCGCGTTATTTTTTGCTAAGCGTGCCGTGGCACCAAAAGGCTTGAGTCTGCCTGATGGTTTTATCCTCGCGACATTACACAGGGCGGAAAATACTAATGATCCCGCTAGATTGCAGGCGATAGTCAATGCTTTACTGGTCATCCATGAGACAGTTGCGCCAATCGTTTTGCCTTTACACCCTCGCACTCGAGCCGCGATCCACAAGGCTGGTTTAACTCTCGATGTACATGTAATCGATCCAGTTGGTTATTTCGAAATGATATGGTTATTACAACACTGTGGGTTGGTATTAACTGACAGTGGAGGTGTTCAGAAGGAGGCATTTTTCTTCGGTAAATCCTGCGTCACTATGCGTGATCAAACTGAATGGATTGAATTGGTGAACATTGAAGTGAATGAATTGGTTGGTGCTGACCAGGATGGCATAATTACTGCTGTCGGTAGGCGCTTTGGCCAGTTGGTCGAGGATCAGAATAATCTCTATGGTGGTGGTCAGGCATCTAAGTGTATAGCTAAATTTTTGCGCAATATATAGATAATCATGGCTAAAAAAACTATTTGGTTGATTAATCAATACTCTTCTACACCTAAAACCGGAATGGGTGGGCGGCATTACTATTTCGCACATGAGCTTTCTAAGCAGGGCTATAATGTTTACCTGATCGCAGCCAGCTATACCCACTTACTCCGAAATCCGCCATGTGTTAAGCAATCTCATGAGGTTCACTCGTTGGAAGGCTTTAACATTGTATGGGTTAAATTGCCTCGCTACCCTAATGCACATAGTAAAAGGCGTGTTTTTAATTGGTTTGCTTTTTCATGGAGGTTGCGTGGGCTTAAGAGTGTTATTCCGGATTCACCAGATGTAATTTTATATTCTTCCCCTTCATTAGTGGGTTTTTTAGGCGCAAAATATCTGGCGAGTTACTATCGTGCTCGTCTGGCTTTTGAGGTTCGTGATATATGGCCGCTTACTTTGGTTGAGCTAGGTGGGTATTCCAGAAAACATCCATTCATTCGTTTTTTGCAGTGGGTGGAGGATAAGGCTTACCGAAAGGCTGATGTCGTTGTTTCAAACCTCAAAAATTCTGTTTCTCACATGGTCGCTAGGGGTATGAGCCCAGAAAAATTCTCCTGGGTTGCTAATGGCTTTTCCATAAAAGAAGTCTCTAAAAAGAAAGAGTTGAATAAGTCTGCCTGTGAGCAGTTCCCGGATGGTGAATTTCTTGTGGGCTATGCGGGGACCTTTGGCGTAGCCAATGCACTGGATTCATTGGTTCTGGCTGCTGAGAATTTAAAAGAATATTTCGACATCCGGATAATTTTGGTAGGTTCTGGAAAGGACAGAAATAACCTTGAGGGGTTGGTTCAGAGTAAGGGGCTTACTAATGTTCACTTTGTAGATCCTGTTCCTAAACCCCAAGTTCAATCAGTATTGGAGCGTTTTGATGTATGCTTCATTGGTTTGACGGGAGATCCACTGTTTAGATTTGGTGTCTCACCAAATAAACTGTTTGATTATTTGTATTCGGCAAAACCTATTATTTACGCTATTGATTCTGGCGCCTATAAACCTATATCTGATAGCAAGTCGGGCATTCAGATTCCAGCTGAAAACCCTAAAGCTATCGCTGATGCAATCTTGAAACTTTACCGTATGCCTGAATCTGAGCGTGCAACCTTAGGTGATAATGGTCGGCGTTACGCATTAGAAAATCATGAGTATGCTAAGCTGGCCAAAAATTTAGCCCGAGCTCTATTTGGTGATAAATGATTAAGCGTTTTTTTGATATTTTCGCTTCCCTTTTGGGGTTACTCTTACTATGCCCCGCAATAGCTTTTGTTAGCTGGCAGGTCCATCGTAAGCTGGGTTCGCCCGTATTTTTTTATCAAGTTCGTCCTGGCCTTAATGGTCGCCCATTTAAAATGATCAAGTTTCGAACCATGCGTGATGCACAGGATTTCAGAGGTAATTCCTTATCGGATGCTGAACGTATGACGTCGCTGGGTAATTTCTTGCGCTCCATGAGCTTGGATGAGTTGCCAGAACTCTGGAATGTACTAAAAGGCGATATGAGTTTGGTCGGCCCTCGACCACTGTTAATGGAGTACTTACCGCTATACACTGTTGAGCAGTATCGTCGCCATGACGTGCGACCTGGTTTAACGGGTTGGGCACAAGTCAATGGCCGAAATGCATTGAGTTGGGAAGAAAAATTTCAGCTGGATATTTGGTATGTGAATAATCGATCATTTTGGTTGGATCTGAAAATTCTTTTCCTCACTGTCAAGAAGGTGATAATGCGTGATGGTATCAGTGCCGATGGAGAGGTAACTATGTCTAAATTTACCGGCGACCAGCGTCGATGAAATTGGCCATCTTGGGCGCAAGTGGGCATGGTAAGGTTGTGGCAGATACCGCCGAATACTGTGGTTGGCAGAGTATCCAATTTTTTGATGATGCATGGCCCGGGCTGCGAACGAATGGCGTGTGGCCTGTCGTGGGTGACACTGCTGTGTTGATGAAACAGGTAGCCAAATTCGATGGAGTGCTGGTTGCTATTGGCGACAATCGGGTCCGTTATTGCAAGCTCTGTGAGTTACTGTCAGTGGGAGCTCCGGTGGTGACACTGATCCACCCGGCTGCCAATGTGAGCCGTTACTCCTCGGTTGGTGTAGGAACGGTCGTTTTTGCTGGTGCTGTGGTTAATGTTAACACTAATATTGGCCTTGGCTGCATTATTAATACTGGATGTAGTGTCGATCACGATTGCATATTGGGTGGTGCGGTGCATATTAGCCCGGGAGCACGACTTGCTGGAGGCGTGGTAGTGGGCGAATTGAGTTGGGTTGGTATTGGCGCCAGTGTGCGTCAATTGGTTTGTGTCGGTAAGGGTGTGACGATCGGCGCAGGCTCGGCGGTTTTAGATGATATCCCAAATGATTTAACTGTGGTTGGTGTGCCAGCCAAGAAGATAAGATAGCTAGAAATTTTATGCTCAATACATCATTCTCTCCATGGCCTTCTTTTTCAGAGGAAGAAGCCAATGCCGTTCAGGCTGTAATTCTTTCCAATAGGGTCAACTATTGGACTGGGCTGGAGTGCCGAGAATTTGAGAGGAGCTTTGCTGCATGGGCAGATGCTAAGCACGCGATAGCTTTGGCGAATGGGACTGTTGCGCTTGATTTAGCCTTACAGGGGCTGAGTATAGGCGCTGGTGATGAAGTGATTGTCACGCCACGCACCTTCCTTGCTTCGGTGTCAAGTATCGTAAATGCAGGTGCGACCCCAATTTTTGCTGATGTCGACAATGAATCACAGAATATCACTGCAGAAACTATTAGTGCTGTTCTTACACCGCGTACGCGCGCAATAATATGTGTACATCTCGCAGGCTGGCCCTGTGATATGGACCCTATTATGGCGCTTGCCGCTGATCATGACCTGAAAGTGATTGAGGATTGTGCTCAGGCACATGGGGCACGTTATAAAAGTCGACCGGTTGGGTCAATTGGCCATGTTGGTACTTGGTCATTCTGCCAAGATAAAATTATGACCACTGCTGGAGAGGGGGGCATGGTAACCACCAATGACCGAGAGTTGTGGTCTCGTATGTGGTCAATTAAAGATCACGGTAAGTCGTGGGAAGCTGTTTATGAACATGAGCATGCTCCGGGTTTCCGTTGGCTCCATGAAAGCTTCGGTACTAATTGGCGAATGATGGAAGTGCAAGCGGTAATCGGTCGTATTCAACTGCAGCGTATGCCTGATTGGCATGCGAAACGTATAGCGAATGCAGAACGGATTTGGTCAGTCGCCAATGAACTTACTGGGCTCCGTGTTCCGCAGCTGCCCGCGGATATTGTTCATGCAGTATATAAATGCTATGTGTTTATAGATCCCTCTGAGCTGAAAGGTGACTGGAGCCGTGACCGTATCCTTTCTGAAATTACAGAGCAGGGCGTGCCTTGCTTCTCTGGCTCTTGCTCTGAGGTATACCTGGAGAAAGCATTTGAAGGCACTGGGTGGCGTCCGGTTAAACGTCTGTCAGTAGCCAGGGAGTTGGGTGAAACCAGCCTGATGTTTCTTGTGCATCCAACATTGACCAATGCGGAAATTGATAGAACCTGTTCTGTGCTGGTTGATGTCATGCAAAGAGCAGTTTAATAAGCTTATCGTCTTTTACATATGTAATTGCCAGAAGGCTACTGTTGTTGCCTTGCCCACTCAATATGGAATGTGGCATATCTTGATGAGTTTGGATTTTTCCTGGATGGAAGAGACATTTAAAATGAGGCAAATTGAATAGTGATGACTAATGACGATCAGTTGTGACTCGTTGGTACGATAAAAATGTATGGTCTGGGCTAGGAAAACGATAATGAATAAACTGCGTAAATGGCTGTTGAGGCTATCACGTAGAAATAAACGACTCCTTCAGGTATCGACTGATGTTCTATTGATATGGCTGGCACTTTGGCTGGCGTTTGGGATTCGTTTGGGGTTCGACAAACTTGTTAATCCCTTTGCCGGGTATTCCTGGCTGTTTATCATTGCACCATTAATTGCGATACCTATTTTCTTCCGGTTCGGCATGTATCGAGCGGTGATGCGTTACTTTGGCAAGGACGCATTGATTAGTGGTTTCAAGGCGGTCATGCTCTCGGCTTTGGTATTGGCTTTGGTGGTCTACTGGTACCGTGAGCCACCGGCTGCGGTACCACGTTCGGTAGTTTTCATCTACTGTTGGTTAACTTTGGTGATGATCGGCGGTTTGCGTCTGGCCATACGGCAGTACTTTATGGGGGATTGGTATGTTGCGAGCCAGCAGGTACCCTTTATTAACCGAGTAGACCATTTGTCGAAAGTGGCTATCTACGGCGCAGGGGCGGCAGGTAATCAACTGGTGGCAGCGTTGCGTATAGACCGGGTCATGCTGCCGGTGGCTTTTATTGATGATGATGTTGGTATTGCCAACCGGGTGATCGCAGGCTTGCGGGTCTTCAAACCTAAGCATATCCAGCGAATGATCGAGCAGACCGGAGCCCAGGAAATACTTCTGGCAATCCCGTCGACCTCCCGTGCACGCCGACGCGAGATACTCGAATTACTGGAGCGCTTTCCCCTGCATGTACGCAGTGTGCCGGGTTTTATGGACTTGGCGAGTGGCCGGGTTAAAGTCGAAGATATTCAGGAAGTGGATGTAGCTGACCTGCTTGGTCGCGATGCGGTGCCGCCTCAAAAAGCGCTTTTCGAGCGCTGTATTCGTGGCTATGTGGTGATGGTGACCGGCGCTGGTGGTTCGATTGGCTCGGAGCTGTGCCGGCAGATTCTAGCAACTGGCCCAACCACTCTGCTGTTGTTTGAGCATAGTGAATTTAACCTTTACTCCATCCACTCCGAGTTGGAGCAGCGGATCCGGCGTGAGTCGTTGCCTGTGCGGCTGGTGCCAATCCTCGGTTCCATCCGCAATCCGAAACTCCTGCTGGATCTTATGCGCTCCTGGGAAGTAAGCACGGTGTATCACGCAGCGGCGTATAAGCACGTACCGATGGTCGAGCACAATATTGCCGAGGGTGTGTTGAACAATGTGTTTGGCTCGCTGTATACCGCTCAAGCTGCGGTGAAGGCTGGAGTCGAGCATTTTGTACTGATCTCGACCGACAAAGCGGTGCGTCCGACCAATGTAATGGGTAGTACCAAACGTCTTGCAGAGATGACGCTGCAGGCTTTAAGTCGGGAGTCTGCCCCTATATTGTTCAACGATGGCGAAACGGTAAATCAGGTCAACAAAACGCGTTTCACCATGGTGCGATTTGGGAATGTACTGGGTTCATCCGGTTCTGTGATTCCACGTTTTCGTGATCAGATCAAACGCGGTGGCCCGGTAACGGTGACACATCCAAATATTACCCGGTACTTTATGACGATTCCAGAAGCTGCACAATTGGTTATCCAGGCGGGTGCCATGGGGCAGGGTGGGGACGTGTTTGTGCTGGACATGGGTAGGCCGGTGAAGATTGCCGAATTGGCAGAGAAGATGATTCACCTTAGTGGCTGCAGCGTGCGCTCTGAGAAGGACCCACATGGTGACATTGCTATTGAATTCACAGGCTTACGACCAGGTGAAAAGCTCTATGAAGAGTTATTGATTGGTGACAACGTCAGCCCGACCGATCATCCCATGATTATGTGTGCCACCGAAGACCATTTGTCTTGGGAGGCTTTCAAGGCCGTAATGGCTCAACTGTTGTATGCGGTAGAGCATGATGATTACGAATGCGTGCGCCAGCTGCTGCGGGAAACTGTGAGTGGTTACACCCCGGAAGGGGAAATTATAGACTGGATTCACCAGAGGCGATGTAGGGAGCCTGAGTTGGCCTAATTACAGTGGGGTCACTATAAAGTTCGTTGCGTCTTAGCGTTGATTTTGCTGGGATGCAGTCGGTCGCATGACAATGTCTATGCATTAACTATACATAATGTCACCGCTAAGCGCGGTCCGCTCCAGTTGAATTTTTTGTATGCTCGCGCCAGTGTGTGGATTCAGTCTCTACCAGCCTGGCGCTGTGCGGCAACGATAATGGTTGTTACTTTTACCCTAAGATCGAGTTAGCGCACATCGAGTAAATGGCGTGCGATAATCAAGCGCTGGATTTCGCTGGTGCCTTCGTAAATCGTCGTGATGCGCACATCGCGACTCATGCGCTCCAGGGGGTATTCGCGGGTGTAACCCACGCCACCGTGAATCTGCAATGCCAGATAGCAGGCTTCGTTGGCTTTTTCGCTGGCGAACAGCTTGCCCATGGAAGCCGCTGGGCCAAAGGGCATCCCCGCATCTTTCTGCCAGGCTGCCTGCAGTAGCAACAGGCGCGCGCCTTCCAATTCGGTACATTTATCCGCCAGTTGCCATTGCAGTCCCTGAAATTGCGCCAGTTTCCTGCCAAATTGCTCCCGCTCATGCATGTAAGCGCGGGCGCAGTCCAGGGCCTCTAGGCCGATACCCAGTGCCAGGGCGCCAATACCAATGCGCCCGCCGGCAAGTTCCCCCGCAGCGATACGGAAACCGCGATTCTTTTCGCCCAGCAGGTTGGCGGCGGGAATACGGCAATGATCGAAAGAGACCTCATTGGTGACAGAGGCCTTCTGCCCCATCTTCTCTTCGGCCTTGCCTATAATCAGACCCGGGGTGCCCGCCTCCACCAAAAAGCATGAAATCCCCTTGCCCTTTGCCGCGGTGGGATCAGTTACCGCCCAGACAACAAAGATACCCGCAAACTCGGCGCTGCTGATAAACAGTTTACTGCCATTTAATACATATTCATCGCCATCCTTTACGGCCCGGGTGCGCATGGCTGCGGCGTCTGAGCCGGAACCCGGCTCTGTCAGGCAGAAGGAGCCTGCCGAATATTCGCCGCTACAAATTTTCGGGAGGTACTTTTGCCGTTGTGTTTCATTTCCAACTGCCTGGATAACTTCGGCCACCATGTTGGTTACAGAGGTGGTGGTTGCTGTAGAGGCGCAGCCGCGTGCCAGTTCAGTAATGGCCAGACAGAAAGCGATAGTTCCAGCGCCAGTGCCGCCATACTCCGGATCTACATTGATGCCCATAAAGCCCAGTTCGGCCAGTTGTTTGAGCTTTTCCAGCAGCAACTGGCGGTTTCCGGTCCTGTCGAGTTCGGCAGCGATGGGTTTCAGTTCGGTTTCGGCAAACTGTCGCGCTGCCTCCTGAATCATCTGCTGTTCTTCGCTCAGTGAAAAATCCATACAGTACCTGTTGTTTTATGGTTATCGCGGTCAGCTCAGTGATAAGGGGCATACCCAACCTGTGCCGAGCATAATAAAACTCCGGCCAATATTGATTGCCAAATTGTCTTATTCAAGTACGAAATACGCAATCGATGGTAAGAATAGCGCAACCGAGGAGTCAATCGGGACTCAACACCGATCCAGATTGCGCACGGCATAGGGCTTCTGGCGGCGCCCCTCTCACCGATTAGGCTGTCTTGTAGGCATCTTTCAGTGCTCAGGTGCCCAGCACAGCCAAGCCTTTGCGCGCCAGCAGTGCCTTCATACGGAACGTCGGCCTGGTTTGGTCTTGGGCTCGGGGTCGGGCACGGCCACGGCCGTATCCGTCTTTACCTCTTCCATCACCACATAGGTGTGGGTTTCGCGTACGCCCGGCAGTGAGGCCAGCTTTTCGCCGAGAAAACGGCGATACCCGAGCATGTCCTTAATACGAATTTTCACGAGATAGTCAAAACCGCCGGCGACCATATGGCACTCCTGTACTTCCTCCAGACTGGCCACATGCTGGTTAAAGGCTTCCAGGGCTTCGGAGGCGGTGTTATTCAATGTGACCTGGATATACACAACCAGTCCGGCGTGGACCTTGAGTGGGTCCAGCAATGCGACATAGTCCCGGATAAACCCTTCCCGTTCCAGGCGCTTGACCCGCTCCAGGCAGGGAGTGGGGCTGAGATTCACCCTGCGCGCCAGCTCTACATTCGGTAGGCGTCCGTGGCGTTGCAGGATACGCAGTATTTGGCGATCAATACGATCGAGATCTTCCAACTGTCGAGACATGACAAAATACCCTACTGGTAATCACGCAATTAGGCGTTATATTTAACCACAGCCAGCGCCAAAATGGCGATTAATTCTAAGCACTTTCCCACATAATCCGGTCTTTTATGCTGACCATGGATATAGAGCTTGGGAGACGATATGTCGACAACCTTCGCCGGAGATCTTGACAGTGCCCGGGAACGGGTACACCAGTATTTGCACGCCGACGAAAACCAGTGCGTAAGTGAACTCCTGGCCGGGCCCCGGCCAAATGACGCCCTGCGCAAGAGAATCCTGAGCACCTCCCGCGAGCTGGTGCGCCATTCGCGCAAACAGCGTAGCAAACGCGGAACTCTGGATGCGTTCCTGCAGCAGTTTGGCCTTTCCAACAAGGAGGGCGTGGCCTTGATGTGTCTGGCGGAATCTCTGCTTCGGGTTCCCGATGCGGATACTGCCGACAAACTGATTGCAGAGAAAGTGCATTCCGGCAACTGGTCCAGCCATCGTGGCCAGTCAGACTCCCTGTTTGTGAACGCCTCCACCTGGGGTTTAATGCTCACCGGCAGTGTTGTTGAACTGGACCCGGATATCACCGAGCAACCGTCGCACTGGATGAAACGCCTGATTAGCCGCCTCGGTGAACCGATGGTGCGGACTTCCATGATGCAGGCCATGAGGATCATGGGTGGCCAGTATGTTTTGGGTCGCACCATCGAAGAGGCACTGAAGCGCGGACCCAAGGAAAACCTGCCGGGCACTCGTTTCTCCTTCGACATGCTCGGCGAAGGTGCGCGCACCATGGCTGACGCCCAGCGCTATTTTGAAGCCTATAGGGTGGCGATTGAAGCGATCGGTAAGGCCAACACCAAGTGCGATATTGTAGAGACCAACGGAATTTCCATCAAACTGTCCGCTCTGCATCCCCGCTACACAGTACTTCAGCGTGAACGCGTCATGGGCGAACTGCTGCCCCAGGTGAAGCGTCTGTGCCTGGCCGCAGCCCAATACGGAATGGGCCTTAATATCGATGCGGAAGAGACCGAGCGGCTTGATATCTCCCTGGATATATTCGAAGCCCTGGCCCGTGACCCGGAATTGAAAGGCTGGCAGGGGCTGGGCTTTGTGCTGCAGGCTTACCAGAAACGCGCTCCATACGTAGCCGAATGGCTGATTGCACTGGGCCGCGATACTGGCCGCAAACTGATGGTGCGCCTGGTAAAAGGTGCCTACTGGGACAGCGAGATCAAGCATGCACAGCAACTGGGTCTCACTGATTACCCGGTGTATACCCGCAAGTGCCATACCGATCTGTCTTACCAGATATGCGCGAAAAAGTTGTTGGACGCCGGCAGCGCCATCTACCCGCAGTTCGCCACCCACAATGCCTACACCGTGGGCCTGGTTCTGGCCCTGGCCGGTGACCGTACCGACTTCGAATTCCAACGCCTGCACGGCATGGGCCATCTGCTGTATGCGCAGATTGAAGCGGTTCACGGCAGGCGTGTGCCGGTGCGGGTTTATGCGCCCGTGGGTGCACATCGCGACCTGTTGCCTTATCTGGTGCGCCGCCTGCTCGAAAATGGGGCCAACAGTTCATTTGTAAACCGTTTTATGGATGAGGAAACCCCGATTGAGACGCTGGTGCAGGATACCCTCGACCTGAGTGAAGCCTGCACTCCCTATCGCCACCCGCAAATTCCCCTTCCCGAGAATATTTATATGGGCGCAGAAGCCCTGCCACGAAAAAACGCACAGGGTATTGAACTGACCGACCCCCTCGCAGTTGCCCCTTTGATGAAAACGCTGGAAAACCAGCGCGACAAACACTTTCTCGGCGGCCCTATTGTCGATGGCGTTATGGGCAAAGCGGAGGAGCTGGTTTATAACCCGGCCACCGGCGAAGTGGTTGGCCACACAGCCAATACCGACAAACACCTGATAGAGCAAGCCTACACCTCGGCTACTGAAGCGCAGATCGGTTGGGATCGGCTGGGGGGCAATGAGCGCGCGGCCATACTGGACAGAGTCGCTGACTTCTATGAAAAGAAAGCCGGTGAGCTTGCCGCTATTATCTGTCTGGAAGCGGGGCGCACCCTCAACGACGGCATCAGTGAAGTACGTGAAGCGGTGGATTTCTGTCGCTACTACGCCAACGCTGCCCGCCAGTATTTCAGTGAACCCACCGAGCTGCCCGGCCCGACCGGTGAGCAGAACCAACTGTACCTGGGTGGTCGTGGCGTATTCGTGACGATTAGTCCCTGGAATTTCCCCCTGGCCATCTTTACCGGTCAGGTGGTTGCAGCACTGGCTGCGGGCAATGCGGTACTGGCAAAGCCCGCTGAGCAGACACCAATTATCGCCGCTCACGCTGTGCGGATGATGCTTGATGCCGGTGTGCCAGCAAAGGTGCTGCACCTTATTACCGGCAGCGGCGCTGCCGTGGGTAAGCTGCTGATCGAAGATCCGCGTTTGAGCGGCGTGGCCTTTACCGGCTCCACCGAAACCGCACGGCTGATTAACCAGCAGCTGGCCGCCAAGGAGGGTCCGATTGTGCCGCTGATCGCCGAGACCGGTGGTCAGAATGTCATGATTGTGGACTCCACCGCTCTGCCGGAGCAGGTAGTGGACGACGTTATCCAGTCCGCTTTTCTCAGCGCCGGCCAGCGCTGCTCCGCCCTGCGTATCCTCTGTGTACAGGATGTGATCGCCGACAATTTGCTCACTATGCTAAAAGGCGCCTGTGAAGAGCTGACCCTGGGCGACCCCGGTAAACTGGAAACCGACATAGGCCCGGTTATTGACACAAAAGCACAGGGCATGCTGGAGGCGCATCGTGAACGTATGAGCCGGGAAGCCAAGCCATTGTTTACTGTTAACGAAGATAAAAAACCCGATAAAGGTACTTTCTTTGGTCCGCAGGTTGTGGAAATCGAGGATTTCTCTGTACTCAAGCGCGAGGTATTCGGCCCTTTCCTGCATGTTATGCGTTTTAAGGCGGAGGAACTGGATGAGGTCATCCGCCGCATCAACGCCACCGGCTATGGTCTTACCTTTGGCCTGCATTCGCGCATAGAAGGGCGCGCTCAAGCGGTATTCAAGCGTGTGAATGTGGGCAACTGCTATGTGAACCGGGATATGGTGGGTGCAGTCGTGGGTGTAAACCCCTTCGGCGGCCAGGGTCTTTCCGGCACAGGCCCCAAGGCCGGTGGGCCGCATTATCTGTTTCGTTTCGGCAGTGAAAAAACCAAGACCATCAATACGGTTGCCACTGGAGGTAATACCCAGTTGTTCACGCTGGGGCAGTGAGGGCATGGAGGTGGAAAAATATGCCCTTGCCCTTGCCCGTGGCCACTGGCGGCAAATTCCCATTCACGCTGTGAACCCGGCAATACGGTCGGGTTCAAAGCTAGTATTCCCCATCAGTTTGTAGAGAGCCTTGCGGAACACTATCGAGCCGATGCCGGAATCGGCACGTTCCGGAGGTGATTTTCGCCACTACACAGAAGACCAAGTGCAGCAGCTGCACGTTATACGGCGTTGTCGCACTCCTGATATACCAGTCGAAGATATCCGTAATCTTCTCAGGTTCAGCGCGCGGTCGGCTGAGAACTGCGCCGAGAACAATGCGTTGGTGGATAAGCATATCCACCAGGTAAAAGCGCAACTGGCGCCCATAAAGCAGCTGAGGTAAAGCTTGCAGGCGTTACTCAACCAGTGTGTGGGGCCGGATTCTGCCAGCTCCTGCGAAATGCTGCTAAAGCCCGCCGATTGTGCAGGTTATTGGAGCGGATCTCACAGTGAGACCCTTCGTCTCTGCGCGGCTGTGGGGCGGCCGGTCTCCCCAAGATCGAGTGACGCCATTTTGGGAACAGTGGTCAAGCGGATTGTGGAGGTCTATTTGATGGCCTGGATAACGCTATGAGCTGGCGCACCCTTGGAAATTGGTTTGGGCTCAAAAGTGAGAATGCCGTCTTCAATAGCGGCATTAAGTAGGATCTTTGAGTCCTTTTCATAATCATTGAGCAGGCGCCAGGGGGGGCTTGCTGCCCTGTCGGGGTAAAATCCCCTCTGCTCTCTTTACATAACCGGAGTCCAGGCCAGCCATTATCGAGCTATTCTCTGCACAACCTTCCTTATCGTGCGCCACGCAAACCCGGTAGCCTTTAGCGGTCATATGATTGAGAAGTCTGCAGATATAACGGGCTGCGATATCAGCTTTTAAGGTCCAGGACGAATTGGTGTAACCAAAAATCCAGGACATGTTAGGTACCCCTTCCATTAGTACGGCTTTATAAGTTAATTTCTGACTGATGGGAACTGGTTCATCGTCAATGCACAGTGCTATGCCGCCGAGTACCTGTAGCTTGAGGCTGGTAGCGGTGATGATGATATCGGCATTCAGTTGTTTTCCCGAGTTCAGCAGAATACCGGCCTCATTGACGGTCTCGATTTGTCCGGTTTCCACCGAAACTCTTGCGGAAGTCATTGCCTTAAACAGATCCTTATCGGGTATCGCGCAGATCCGCTGGGTCCAGGGATTGTAGGTCGGAGTGAAATCCCGCATATCGAAACCCGATGGCAGGCTCTTTCTGACCGCGCGCAGGAACAGGTTTCGCATCAATACCGGCCAACGCCTGGATGCCTTGAAAAGCCAGCGCTGTATTTTTATGTTGCGCCAACGGGCCATAGAAAACACCCAGGGTTTGGGTAAAAATTTTAAGAGTACAGATGAAAGCCTGTCTGATGAGGGAATCGACAGGATATAACCGGGCGAGCGTTGCAGCATGGTTACATGTTTAGCCGCTTTTGCCAGGGCGGGTACCAGGGTAATGGCAGTGGCACCACTGCCAACAACGATAATTGTCTGTATATGATAGTCTAGCTTTGCAGGCCACTGTTGAGGGTGTATATAATCTCCGCGAAACCTCTCGGATTCGGGGAGTTGCGGTTGGAACCCCTGCTGGTGGTCATAATAACCGGTGCAGGAGATAAGAAAATGACCAGTGTAGTGGCAGGGCTCCCCAGTTGTGGTGCTTACTCCCTCCAGTTGCCAGTATTTCTGAGTGCTGCACCAGTTGGCTCTGTGCAGGTCTATGCCAAAATCGATATGTTCAAAGATACCATATTCTTCCGCAGTATCATTGATATAGCGCTGAATTGAGGCTCCGCCGGCCAATAATTCAAGGTCTTTCCAGGGGCGGAAACTGAAACTGAAGCTGAATATGTCGGAATCGGAGCGGATACCGGGGTAGCGAACAGGTCCCAGGTTCCCCCCGACTCTTGAGCGTCGCTCTAAAATGGCAAAACGCCCATTGGGACACTCCCGGCTGAGATGGCAGGCGGCGCCAATGCCGGAGAGGCCAGCACCTATGATTAAAATATCAAAAAGACGCGGTTTCAAAATAGCGTTCCTGTCCAATGAATGTCTTGAAATGGAACTTACCAACCCGGCACAGGCGTACTTTATATGAACCCATGAAAGTCAAATGGGGCGTTGGGTAATGTTGTCCTGCTGATAAGAGCGGAGGTCTGTCACAGTTTATATATTTTTATCAGGTTATGAAGAATCATCAAGACCAAGAATAGGCTTGAATCCGGTTTTAATTTCAGTGCGCGGCCCATGGGATCAATATTTCCAAATTAGCCCGATTTGAATCCCCTTATTCTGGAGTCAATGCGCTGTAATAAGAAAAAAAAGGTCGGCAACTGGAATATACAATGGGTGAAGTCGTAATTATACGTAATTGGTTGTGATAACCGGTTTATCAAATAACTGCACGAGGCAAGCCAATTTGAGCAGAAAAACGGCCTTGCAGTTGTTTCATTTGTAACTAACCAGGGCTTAAGCCCTGGTAAATAAAGCGCAGGCTGGCAGTATTCTTGTAGGTCCAGAAAACTAGACAGGGTTTCCTAAATAGTTTTTGCAAAATAAAAGTTATTACGTCAATCAATATAAGCATATATCATGCTCTGTAGGCATATTTTTTATCATACCTATCCAAAAATTCACATTTAACGGGGTTCCATAGCAAAAAATATTATGTGAGTATCAAATTCTATTTGTATAAAAAATAGCCTGCATCGAGAATCTACCAGTTTTTACGCTTGCTAATCAATTTTTCTTTTTTAAAAAATTATTGCTGAATAGTATATTTGCATAGATTCCTGAGGAATTTATCAAAACAAACCCAAAAATTGTAAACATTGGTAAATGTCACGAGTGCAAATAAAAAAATAGGTCACAAATTTTTAAGGAGATGCTTGTTATTGTCAGAAACCCATCCTATAAGTCACTGAACTCATAGTGGTTGAGCGTGCATTGACTAAAAATAGACATGGATGTCCAAGTTGGAATATTTATACTAATTAAATGGACTAAGAATGTTTTCGCTTGCCGATCTATTCGAAAAAGTTGTTGCTAAGTCCTGGCATGGCAGCGTGGAAAACTTGTCTGGTGAAAAATTAACCGCGAAGCAGTGTGAAAAGGCATATTCAATCTTACAACAGAGAGATATTTGTCTGGGCTTTGGTGATAGGCTGATAGTTAAGGCCCAGAGTGATATATTTACAATAGCGGTGATACTGGCTGCCTGGCAGTTGGGTCTCACAGTGGTACCGGTCAAGGAGGATGCTCGCAACACTGCAGTAGGATCTGTAGCGACAGATTGTAATGCGAAGGCCCTGTTTGAAAGGGGTAAACTTCAGTTATTGAGAACTTATCGGTCAGAAAAAAAGCGGTTTAAGTTTTGCTCAGCACCCCGGCTAACCGGTGCAGATCTGGCGTTGATTATTTATACATCGGGTAGTACAGGTAACCCCAAAGGTATCATGCTCACGCACCAGAATGTGCTGATAGCGCTACAGTCCATTACGCATTATCTTCGCCTGACCAAGGAAGACCGAATCCTCTGTCTATCGCCACTCTCTTTTGACTATGGCCTTTATCAGATATTGTTCGCACTTTTCAAAGAGTGTACAACGGTAATTTATAATAAGATATTTCATCCAATTCAAGCCCTGCAAGCAATTGATCAATTCAATATATCAATTCTGCCATTTGTTCCCGCCATGGGGTCGACGCTAGTTAGTCTGGTGTCGGTGGTAAAGCCCGATCTTTCCCAACTAAGCAGCATCACCAATACCGGTGGGCACCTATCTGAATCTATAATTCAAGCTTGGAAATTCCATTGTCCCCACGTGAATATATATTCAATGTACGGTCTTACTGAGTGTAAGCGGGCATTGTATCTGGAACCGGAATTGTGGGAGCAAAAAATGGGTTCGGTTGGAAAACCGATTCCAGGCATTGAAGCCAAAATTTTTATATTTGATACGCTGGATGATAGCTATCGGGAGGCAGAGGCTGATGAAATTGGAGAGCTGTATGTGCGGGGTTCTGCAGTCATGCAAGCGTATAACGATCCAAATGTTTTGAGAGAAACATATATCCTGGAAGGGAAGTATCGCGATGATAACTGGCTTGCAACAGGAGATTTGTTCAGTCGTGATAAAGATGGATTTTACTTTTTTAGGGGACGTTCAAAAGACCTGATCAAGCAGGCAGGGTTTTGTCTTTTCCCTAAGGATCTGGAAAATCTTATTGATGCCTGCCCCCTGGTACATCTTAATGTTGTAGTGGGATCAGTAGACAAACAGGGAAATGAATATGCAGTCTGTGTTGTTGAGCTGCGTAAAAATTGCCCGGATGATAAAATACAGTTCCATGATTGGTTAAAGGAAAATCTGGATTCTGACTATATACCACGTGAAATCAGATTTGTTGAAGCGATACAATTGACAGAAAATAATAAAGTAGATATAAATTATCTTAAAAAAGAAATTCAAGGCTGAGCTGGGTTGTTTTCAGCATTGCCTGAACTGGATTACTAAATACCTTTTAAAATGTTCTTTTATCCTCATGATTAAATGGGATCTATTGTTTTATGAAATGTTATCTATTTGTTTATTCTTTAAAGAATTAATACATACTGGTAAAGCAGGAGGGAAGATTACCCCTTCTTCCAGGACCGTATGAGGCATGGATGCCGATTACGAGCGTACAAAGATGTATTCACAGAGCCTCCTGGGAGAGGGGTATTGTTTCTTTCCGAACCCGTAGTAGAAGTGCCTTAATTGTCATTGGTGTAAGAAAGTGTAGGATTGTTAGAGCCTTATTTTTAATTCTTGGGTAGGCTATGAATGGTTCCTTGAAAAAAGTGATTACCCAGTTTAGGGAGTACAAAAAATACTTCTCAACACCCTGTTATGTTTACTCTATTGAAGATATTGCTAACAATTACAAAACACTCAAGGAGAATCTGGGAACATCTCTGATCTACTCTCTAAAGGCGAATAGCTGTCTTGATCTGATTCTGCGCTGTGGACATATTTTTGAGGATGGCGTAGAGATAGCTTCTATGGGGGAGTTGAATTTTCTTCCGAAAGGGCAAGTTTTTCGTTATATTAATAATCCTTCTGCGGATAAAAATTTTCTTCGATCAGCAGTCTCCAGTAACTCTGTATTGGTTGTGGATAATTTATCCCAGTTAGGTTTGATAAAAGAAGTTCAAGTAAAGCGCTCTATTAATCCGCTGGTATTGCGATTAAATCATAGTATTTTGGATAAGTTTGGTGTGATACCTGGCAGGGTAAGGTCAGATCATTTTGGTTTAAGTTGGGGTGATGCCCTAGCAGCTTTGGATATCTGTAAAAAAAACCACCTGACAGTAGCTGGGTTTCATATCTTCAGAGGTTCATATAGCTTTACAAAGTTGGCCAACATTACCGCACAGGCTGCATTGCATATTACTAAAAGCTTCGAAAGTGCACTGGGTTACCCAATTGCATTCGTAAACCTAGGCGGTGGAATCGAGAGCCACTGGCAAAACCAGAAGTTTGAATTCTCCAGATATAGAAGCCTGCTTTCAGAGTTTCCGTCCTATATACAAATTGCCCATGAAAGTGGTCGCGCCATTGTGGAGACGGCCGGATACTTTGTAACAAAAGTGCGTTATGTGAAATGGATTAATAAAACGCAGTATGGTATTTGTGATGGCGGTATGGCACAGAATTTTCTTCTGGCGAAAACAGAACAGACATTTAGGCGTTTACAAGAGCCCATAATAGTGCGAAAAGGGATAGTGGTAGACTCAGGGGATACAGCAAATTGCGGTTATCTCGTCGGTACATCCTGCAACAGGGATGATGTGATCGGTAAGGTGGTGGGGAAAGAAATTGAGCCTGAAGATTTGGCCATATTTTGTAATTGTGGTGCGTATAATGCCAGCTATACCCTTGCACACTTTCTCAGGTTGCCGCCGGCAAAATCCTATCTGATGGAGTAGATTATGCAACTGCAATCCCAAGTAGGTGACTTTATAGTAAGACAGCTTTCTACAATTTCTCCAGTTCCTATATCCTTCCAGTGGTTAATTGAGTGTGCATGTATTCGTCTATTTGATGCCTCGATGATTGTTGAAGATCCATTGTCAGAGTTGGCACCCCTGAAAGAACCGCGGATTGAACAACCGTTAAAACAGGTTGAGCATATCTATGCGATTGATCGTGTCATCGACGCCGTGCGCAATGAGGGTTTGATCAAATACTTTCACGAGATGATAGGGCTTTTCGGTTCAGTGATGATCAGCCTGACAGCAACGGAGAAACAGCATGCCCAGGTAAAAAATTGGGTTGATCACGGTATTTCCGGTCACTTTCTAATGACGGATAGTGGAGGGCCAAGTCTGGATAGTTGGAGAACCGAGCAAATCGAAAATGAATGTGGCCTAGTATTAAATGTAGATAAAATACATGGGATCGGAGCACAAAATTTAGGTTTTGCCATGGTGGTTGCCAAGCAGTCAACACGGCCATTTCCGGCTACCTTCTTACTGCCTCCGGATATTTGCGCACAGTTGAACCAATCTGCTGTCGGTAAACCATTTCTGGCTGGGACACTGCAACTGGGGAATTGTCATGGTAGTGTGAGAGTCTCAAGGGATATGCTGCTCAGGAAAGGGGGATTGGGAGCGGTTAATCAGTTTCTGAGCTTGATCCGCCCTCGCTTTGTCAAGTCTCTAATGCACTATATTTTATGGCTACATGATCAGAATGAAGTGGAGCTCACCACCTTAGACCAAGAGCATATTGAGTACCTTATTTATTTGTGCAATGAGCAGATTTCCACTCCGGTTTTCTCTTTATGCAGTATAGACAGGGTTCTGGCGATAAAATTTTCAAGCAATGAACTGCTTCTGGATCTGGTGTGTGCCGGTAAAGTGAAAAGCAAGATTTGCCAGAGAGATTTTCTGGCTTTTACAAAAGCGGAAGGCAGTTCATATCGGTGCTTTTATGAAATCTATAGTAAAGCGAAGGAATACAGGATATGAGCCTGTATTTAAAATCCGCCGCGTTTACACCCATTGAAACAATTAATATTACTACAAATGGCACCTTAAAGAGAACCGTTCAGTCAATCACAGCTCAAATCTATGAGCAAAGTGAGCAAGTGCTAAACGTTATACCCCCAGAATTAAGAAGGAAGATAAGTCGTCACTTTCTTTGCTCTACAATGATAGAACTACCTTTCACTTCGGGAACGATCAAAGAGCGGGATATCCGTCCTATAGAAAGAGAGTATTATGTGCCAGTAAGTAGTTTCGTTAATACCTATGAATGTGCATCCTGGGGGTATAGTCTCCGTTATTATTTGCGACAAAACCCAAGTGCCCACTATATCTTGGTCAGCATCCTGGATGTGAACATATTGAGCTTGAGTTTTTGGAAAAAAAACAAAAACTGGGGTAAAAGCGGTTTTGGTCTCTGTACATTGCTTTTTGAAGTGGAACATTATAATGAAAAAGAGATAATTGCGGGTTGTACGGTAACTTACAATACCATGCCAGAATTTGCAATCATTATCCGCAAAATGATCATGGAACAAAGTAATCTTACTTTGGCACTGCCTTTTTTCCCAAAAAAAACCCGTCAAATTTTCTCAAAGCTTCTCAATGATGTTGAGCAATTTTCGGATCTTCATGCTAGATGGGGGCATTGTTTTGGCAGCGATCCATGGTTGAATATTATCACTCATGGTGTGAATAAAGAAATTCAAGAGCGCAAGCGGATTTTAGCGTGCTCGTTGGCGCTCAATGGCTATTACTGCATTGCGAAGGTAAGTGCCGATCAACATAGCAGATTCTATTTGTCAGAGAAAATATGAATATACTAATCCAAATATCGGCGAATCTTCTGCGCAACCCCTATCCGCATTTGCCAAAGCTTTGCTCTGCCAGAACTTTACCCCTTGAACATGCGGACGATTTTCTGGCTCTTTCCAGTCTTCGTGTCAATAGTGTGCCAATTTTATTAAATTACTCTGAGCACTACCAATTTATCGTGAGCTTGCTTAAATGTATAAACAGTTGTAATCCCCAGTTCAAAACACTCTTGTTAAGGATGCAGATGCCGGCGGGCGGAAGAATGCCCAAGGAATTTTTGCAAGAACAAGTGTTAATGCTCCAGGATGTATCCAATGAAGAGGCGATACTCACTCGGGAAGGTAAAGCGTATTTAGTTATTGAGGATACACTGATTCGGCATCCTCTGGAGGCCGGGGAAAATACTTTTCGTGTAAGGATTTCTTCTCCTGATTACTGTCGGAATTTAGTCGAGAGTATTTGTCAACGATTACATGTCCATGGGTTTGAAGGAGTAGAAACGACGTTTTTGCATAGGGCCGTCTAGATATGTTTATTAAAAGTGTCTGGATAGAAAATAGTGGAGAAACAATTCAGTTATTGTGCTCTCTGAATCGATACCTGTCTATGTTTTCGGTTCTTCCAAGGCTTATTTATATCGTATCTGCAGGGGAAGTAAATGTACTGATTGAGCGATGTGTAATACGCTTTATTGCCGATCTGGAGGATATCGGTCACGATATTTTATTTCTGGGAAGCGCTTGTACCAGCTTTCATGCAGCCATTCTAAGCTACTCAACCAGAAAAGAGTCAGAGGCCCTCATTATTAATCTGGAAGTCGCCAGAGATCGGCAACAAGAGTGTTTGGATGCCCTGGGAGTTGGAATAAAACCAGGCCAGGATGGTCTTAAGGTGACTACCGGGGTAGCTGTTACCTGGATATGCAGAAACTATCAATCGCAGAGTATTTACAGAGTATCAAACTGCACTATTTTATCTCAGCATCTATCACTTAACGGTGCTCAGCACCTGATAAATAATTTGAGTAAAATGACTTCTATTATTGCAGAGCAGGATACAAGTCGTGTGGTATCGTTCAACATTGCATCTCGTTGGGCGAAATGCCTGCTACAGGGATTTTCTTGTATAGAAAAAACCAGTTGGTTGCCAAGTATTGAGGATGATGGAAAGCATTACCTGAGTATTAAACCTCTCATGGAGATCAATAAGTATTTCGTAGATGAAGGTTTTAAGAAGCTCGTGGTCATTACGCTCGGTGGCGGTGGCAGAGCTGGATGTCTCACAATCGAACGTCCATTTGCTGAACAGAACGGTTTGGTTTCAAGCTTGATCAATACGAAAACCCTTTCCCTTGAACAAGCTTATACCGACTTTAGTGTGGCATGGCATATCGGGTACATCAGGGGTGGAAACCATCTATTGCATATACGCAACGCCTTGCAGTATCCCCAAAAAAAATATCGAGGGAAGGTAAATCAAATATTTCATTGGGTATTAGGTTCCCGAAGCTGGCGAATGCTCCTGCCCGATCAAGGAACCGGATATGTCTAAAAATATCTATAAGATTGATCTAAGAGAGTTCAAATTTCTTATTGAAGATCAATTCTATCAGACGCGGGAATTGTTTGACCATCCTCTCTACCAGGACTGCTCACCGGAAATCCTGCACGAAATATTGTTGCGTGCAAAGAATTTTGCCTATCAAGTGTTGGGTCCCGGTTTTCAGCAAGCTGATGAACAAGGTTGCCAGCTAAAGGCTGGTAGTATTCAGCTCCCTGAGTCTTTTCCGGAAATGTGGAAAAGATTTAAGCAGGAGTGGACCGATGTAACCTCTGTAAGCGGGGAGAGAAGAAGTACTTTACCACCATTTATTTTGCAGATGGTTCTTGAGATGTTTATGGGATCTAATCCCAGCTTTATGGCCTATGGGGGTTTCTGCTTGCCCTCATCCACTTTGTTAGACAGATATGGCAGCGAGATACAGAAGGCGCTTTTTAGAGACAGGCTGGCCGCTTCGGAGTGGACTGCTTGCCTGTGCCTCACAGAACCACAAGCGGGAAGCGATGTCTCTCTAGTGGAAACAAGGGCAAGGAGGCAGACAGACGGCACATATTTGCTGACTGGTGAGAAATATCTGATTAGTGCCGGTATGCATGATCTGGCTGATAATATTATCTACTTTGTATTGGGCAGGGGTGAGCAGAGTGGATCGGGGACCTACGGCCTTTCTTGTTTTATAGTACCCAAATACTGGGTGGATGAAGGTGGTACTCTCGGCGGATTTAACCATGTAGAGTGTATATCTATAGCTGAAAAAATGGGTTTCAAAGGGTGTGCCAATACACATCTTACTTTCGGTGCGCAGGGTCCTTGCCGCGGTTATTTGCTGGGTGAACGGGAAAATGTGGGCCTCTTGCAGTTCCTTACGTTAATGAACCAGGCCAGGATAAGCACGGGTGTCTATGCTCTGGGAATGGCCTCTTCTGCATACTATAACGCACTTTCGTACGCTTCCAAGCGACTTCAGGGCAAGCGGTTCGATCAGAGCTTTAGTCCAACGGCCGATCGGGTCAACATTATAGAGCATGCCGATGTACAGCGGATGCTGCTAGAAATGAAGTCCAAGGTAGAGGGTTGTCGTGCTCTAATTGCGAAATTGACCTTGTCGGAGAGTCTTATCAATACTTTTGAGGGGCGCGATGATAAGGAAATGGAGAGAGTGCATCACCAGGGTCTGGTAGATCTGCTGACCCCGGTTGTGAAAGCTTATATCAGTGACCAGGCTTGGAGAATATGTGAGCTGGCTATTCAGACCTGTGGTGGCCGTGGGTATTTACGAGATATGGGATTAGAGCAGTATGCTCGGGATATCAAGGTACTGGCAATATGGGAAGGTACTAATTATATCCAAAGTCAGGATCTTATTCGAGACAAGCTGGGGCTGGGTAATACGAGTAAACTTTTCAATATATATAAGATAGAGATTGATAGATTTATTGATACGGCAGGGGATTATCCGCAGCTCCTAGCCGAATTTAACTGTTTGAAAGACTCCCTTGGACACTTTGAAACCGTATTAAAGGTTGTACATGACTGGGTCAAGAGCAAGGAAATGTTGAAAATCCCTGCCTACAGTACCCGGATTCTTCATATGATGGGAGATATTACTCTGGCCTGGTTGCTACTGGAAGCTGCTTGCGTCTCTTCTTGCAAGTTGTGCAAAAGAGATAAAGATAAAGAATTTTTTAACTCAAAAATTATTATTGCCAAATTTTTTATCAGAAATGAGTTACCTAGAACACAATATTATTTAAATGTTATCCAAGATCGCAATTCATTTTGTGAATTAGAATTTTCTGACTGGAGTTCTCTGTTGAGTGAATTGGAATAATTTTGATGAATACAGTCACACAACTAAAATATGAATATGACGTAATCATCATCGGTGGAGGTTGGGCCGGCCTAACCCTTGCCCGACAGCTAAGGCGCGGCAGCCGTAACATATCTATTCTTGTAGTGGAAGCCAATAGTAAATTTCGCGGTAAAGTAGGTGAGGCCACAGTAGAGATGGCGGGCCATTACTTTATAAAACAACTGGGTATGGTTAATTATCTTTACCGCAATCACCTCCCCAAGAACGGCCTGCGTTTCTTCTACGATAACCCTGATCACAATTTAACTCTTGCTGAGATGAGTGAACATGGAACCACCAGTATTCCACCGCACCCTGCATTTCAGTTGGATCGGGCCCGTTTGGAAGCAGACCTGGTAGATATGAATCGTGATAATGGTATCGAAGTGATAATGGGAATCAAGGCTACCAGGATGGAAATAAGACAAGGTGATAAGAGGCATTCGGTAGATTTGTCAATAGAGGATAATGAGGTGTCAGTGCATGCTCGCTGGCTGATCGATTGCAGCGGTCGAAATAGAATTTCCCGGAAGCATAGAAAATTAACCCGACTAGAGAATGTGCCGAAGCATTTTTCCGCTTGGGGGCGTTTTAGGAACATTCAGGATATTGACTCAATGGGTAATGAAGCCTGGAGAAAAAGAGCCTATGGAAGATTTTTGTCTACGAACCACTTCGCAGGTAATGGTTATTGGATCTGGGTAATACCTCTCAGTGGCGGTTATACGAGTATTGGTGTCGTTGGGGAAAAAGAAAAATTTAATTATCCGCCGACCAAAAAAGAACATTTTCTTAACTTTCTAATGCAATACAGGGCGGTTTCGGAATTATTACAGGGTGCTGATATTGTCGACTTTGAAGCTTGGGGACAACTTGCCTACAGGGCGGATGAATTTATCTTCGCAGAAAGATGGGCAACATCCGGATTTTCGGCCATGTTTCTCGATCCTTTGTTTAGTGGCGGTGGGGACATGATTGCCCTGTTTAACGACCATATCACAAAATATGTGCTTAAGGATATTGGAGAGGTTGACAGAGATAAAGCGCAGAAAATACTCGAAAATGAATTGCCGATTGCGAATCGAACTGCCAAGGAGTTCTTTCAGGGATTGTACGCGCATGTGGCCAATGTTTATCCTATTATTGACTCTGCAGAACTCTGCTCTCCTTTACTGGCTTACAACACCGCTGCCTACTTCCTGGAGATTGTCTGGGATTATATATCGGGAAGTTATCTAAACCAGGCATATTGGCAGCGTAAAAGCTATTTACGCCGCGGCTATATGGCGCTGGAGCTGATTCTACAAAATCAGCTTCTGGCCACAGCGGAGATTTTAAAATCCGAAGGCAGATACTATCGAAGAAATTCTGATGGATTTTTTGAATCTGGTGCTGATTATTATAAATATTTTGTGTATCAGATGGGTATAAATGGACGTGATGGTTGGCGTATTGATTTACGAATCAAACTTTGGGTAGAAATATTCCTTACGATTGTTCAAGTTAAATTAGATCTGCCGTTGCTCGCCAATAGGATGGTGGTGCATAACAGTATTTTACTATCCGATATCCTAGAAAAGCCTACTTTGAATAAGAAAGATGAAGAATGGCTTTTTCAGAAGATTTCAGAAAAATTATCTGAGATGATTTCTGATCAAACTAATACCAAAGTTAGGGCTTTTATATCTGCCGACTCCTTCCATACCGGGATAGTCAATATAAGTGATTCGTCAGGTTACCTGTCTGAGGATGAGCAGAAAAATATTACAAAGAAAGCTGAGGCAATCTGGGCGCAGACTCAGGACTATATTGCCAGGCCTGGAATGGTGCCGGTGTTTTTGGCGTTCGCTCGCAGCCAGCCCGACAGTATTATGAACGCAGCGATCGATCAAAGAAAAACACAAGGAAAGAACAGAAATATTTAAAATCCAATTGTCGAGGACTATGTGACTCAAGAATTTTTTTTAGCGCGTGATGGGAAGAAATTAGCGTTTCGCTGGTTGCCGTCAGAATATACTCAGGCGGTGTTAATTTGTATGCACGGTAGTACATTTAACAGTCAATGGTATCTTATGTTTGGTCGTATAGTACAGGACCGGGGTATCACCGTCTGTCTGCCGGATTGGCGAGGCCACGGCAACAGCGAAGGGCGTCCAGGAGATCTGGATTACCAAGATCAACTGCAAGATGATTTGCAAGACCTGGTAAATCACCTGAAGGGGAAAGGGGTGCATCATTTCGTGCTCGGCGGGCATAGTGCAGGTGCACTGGTGGCACTTCGCTATCTGGGGATGTATGGAACAAAGAATATTATCGCTTTTTTTGCGATTGCGCCACCACTGACACAGACAGACGAAACAAGAAAACATAATTACGACACATCCGGATGGGGGCATTTTTTCAGATATTTCCGTAGGAAAAGATATTCAAAGCCTCTGGTAGAGTCTGAGCTGAAAAATCTTCCTAAAATGAACTTGTGGCTTTACTGGCTGGCGCTGCTAATCCCTTACTTCAGGAACTTACCAGTTTTACACTTTCCTGCACTGGGATCAATTGCGGGGAACCAACAAAGAATTCTCGACTGCAGCTACAATCTGCTGGGTGCTTATAATGCTAAATACTATGCTAAGTTATTTAGCAGTATTGACATTCCCTGTCATTTTATTGTTGGAGAATTTGATGAGGTGATTGATGCGCATATTCTATATACGGTAATGACTTGGTTTATCTCTCCGGATATAGATTCGCGACTGACTGAAATACCGAGGGCGAATCATATGTCTGCTATTTCGGCGTCAGCAAAACTGATTTCATCTTGGTTGCACGCAACATCAATCTTTTCTCTAGCGGTGGAAGTGTGAAAAAGGGGTATGATACTAAATCAGAGATGAAATCGATTGCAATAGCAAATGGATCAGAGATTTGCCTGCTAAACCTAATAAATGGTAAAAGCTCAACAAAGACCAGTTTTGAAGGGTGTGGGGGAGAGCAAGGCGTTATTCGTAAACATGGTAAAAAAAATTTTTACTTACAGATTTCGCAATCTTTCGACAGTGCTTTATTCTACTATATAAATAATAACCGACTGTATTTAGGGCAGAACATATTATCCTTTTTGCAAATGGGTGTTAATAGGGTTGATCTTCGTTATCTTATTGAAATGGAATACTTTGGCTTTTCGATTGATCGAAAATGTTTGCTTATGGGTGTTAGAATGCTGTTTCCGGGTGATTGTGTATCAGTTAACGCCAAAGAACTGATATGGTTAGAAAAGCGCATGCCTAAACAAGGTGGTTTTCATGCATCGCTGCTTGAACCACAGGGGCATAAGTCAGCAATTTATAACCTGTTGCCAAGAGTGGCTTCTCTCTTGTTGTCACCTTTTGATAACGTGTTTCTTGCAAAATATTATCACAGTATGAAGTCCTGTAATACAAATATATTTACTGTGAAGAGAAGTAGTCTTCCAGGTAGTTTTTATTGTAATAGGAAAAGTAATTTTATTTTTAATAAAGCTCATAAAAACAATGTTGTCAGTGGTATTGATATTAAGGGGCATGCCCTGAGAGTGCTTGAATTTCTCAATCTAAGTTGGAATAGCTCCGGGTGTAATATGGAAATTGAAGAATATATAGATATTAATTTTAACTTTCCATTCAAGAGATTTTTGTTAAATATATTAGCCTCAAATACAGGAACAAAAATCCGGATCGTAGATTCCCATACTGTAGAGCCAACGCTTGGCTCTACTTTTTCCATTGATGATAACTCAATAGCCAATATTTATGATTCGTTTCAAAGGATTTTCTTTTACGGAAACCAGTGGCTTGCTCGCAACTGGTTTTTTATCCCTCCTATGATTAGTGCGAAGCTCATTAAATTACAATATAAACATTGTAAAGATGAGCATCGGATCTATCTATTTACTCTAACTCTGGATTATTTGTTGAGATTTTATAATTTGAAAGTGCACCATACTAATGGAGATTAATGATGTCTACAGAGATTATAGAGAGTAAAGTCAAGGTGCTTTGTGAACAAATATCACTTATGTTGAATGTCGATTCTGTTGACCCTGATATGCCCATTGCCGATCTGGGGATAGACTCGCTGAATATCGTTGAAGTAATACTGATTTGCGAACAGCTCTATCCTGGTGTAATGAATCCTGAAAATCTAGTTTTTGATGAGCATACTACGCTACAGGAAATGGATAGCCAACTTATTGAAAATTCTGTTGAAGCGTAAACTTCTTTGGATCCATCAATGATTAAGAAATGGCTGGTAATACTATTAATAGGTATGGGTATTGGGAATATTGTTGCCTGGTTTTCAGGTTCAGCACCCATCGAATTCGAGAAAATAGCCTATAGTGGGCGCGACGATAAACAGTTAAATTTTCTTCATGCAAGGCTTGACGAGAATAAATCTGACACGGCCTCGATGCTGCAATTAGGGCAATTGTACAGCCAACACAATGAGATAGGTAAAGCAGCTGGTTTATTAGGAAGAGCCTATCGGAAAGAGCCTGATAATATGCTGATCAAGGCTGCCTTTTATTCCAACGAGGGGAAATTAGCTGGTGCTATGTTTGACCCATTGATGGGTATTTATAAACTCTATCGTTTGCGTCATGCCATGGGTCAAGTGGATGCGGCTGCGCTCGAAGCAAATTCAGATTTTAGTGTTCGTCTGATTCGCTTGTTGACTTTTGCCTATGTGGGTCCAATCGGTGGTTTTTTCCATCGCGTCTTTGAGGATGAAGCCTGGTTTAATGCGTTGATAAGTGAGACGCCGAAAGCCATATCCATGGAAGCCAAGCAACTGATCTATATAGCGTTGGCTAATGCCTATCTTATTAAAGAACGGGAGGATAGTGCGGATATGGCTACTGCATCCAATTATTATCAAAAGGCGATGGTCTTGGCGCGTTGTCCATACATCCTGCAGGCATCCTGCAAGGAGCTAACACAACGGTTTGTGGCTTTGGATGGCAACTGATGCTGGTTAAACTTACCAGTGTTTCAAAGCGTTATTTGATCGGAAATGCCTGGGTTGATGCGCTTAAGAATATCACCCTTTCAATGGATAAGGGCGAACTTGTTGCGCTCACAGGCCCCAGTGGCAGTGGTAAGAGTACTTTGCTGAATATTATATCGGCATTGGATCAAAGTGATTCCGGTAGTGTGCTTGTGAGAGGCGTGAATATCGGAACGCTCAGCGAACACAAGCGCTCCGTATTAAGGCGCAGGCAAATCGGTATTGTATTCCAATCGTTTAATTTGATGCCCGTACTCACCGCCTTGGAAAACGTGATATACCCTTTGGTACTGAGTGGTGTCCGGGATGCCAGATCACAAGGGGTTCAGGCTTTGAGAGATGTCGGTCTGGAGAAGCTGGGTAGCCTGCGGCCCGCGCAGATGTCAGGCGGGCAAATGCAACGTGTCGCTATTGCCAGAGCCATAGTTGCTCAACCGGATATTGTTTTGGCAGATGAACCAACTGCAAATTTAGACTCCAGAACCTCTGAAAATATTATGCGGCTGGTAGAAAATTTGAATAGGGATCAAGGCATCACTTTTGTTATTTCAACGCATGATGCGTATATTACAAACCTGGCGTCTAGGGTCATTACCCTTTGCGATGGTGAATTGGTCAATGATAGCGCTGTAGCAGCAGTGACTTCTGCTAGACAGACGTTGAAGCGCGTCGGTGCGCAGGAAACCCAGACATGATAACCAACGTCTTGCACATTTTTTATTTGCGCTTCGTTGTCATGCTGGCTTTAACTGCCTGCTTTTTCAAGGCATGGGCTGTGGATTATATTCTGCCAACAGAAATTCCTGCCAATTATTCTGACAGGCTCCGTCTTATTGCCGCCCTGGATAGTAATTCTTCGCCTGAATATAAAAAGGCAGCCTATCTCACTCAATTGGCCTTGTTGACTTCGTCTTCCGAGGCTCGTGTTGAGGAGGTGGTAGCTTTAGAAGAGCACTTGAAACAGTTGCGAGAATAGCTAAATGATGACGCAGAATTGGACGCGGCTTTGGGTTCTACGATTTCATATAAATCCAGTTTCTATACTAATGAGTTTAGCAAGCTCGTACTATTCTCAAGAACAGGTAACCGAATAATGGATAGGGCGGTGAAGCAGTGGCCGTTCAATCTGGGTGCTAGGCTTCAACGTGGCATCAGCTGTGCAAATATGCCAGCCTTTTTGAGAAGGGCCCACTATGCAGTAGAGGACCTGGAGATGGTCAGGCAAAAAATCGGCGAAAAATTTGGAAAAGAATTTCTTGCATTGGTTGAATTTAACCTGGCGCAGGCTTACAGCAGAAATAAGCAGAAAGAAGAAGCCAGGCTGTTATGGCAAAAGTTGGCGATTTCAGAAACAGGCTGGGCCCAAAAATCCCGTTTGTCATTGGAAGCACTGTCAAAATGACTTTGGGCTGGAAAGTTGCACTATTGAATATAGTGAGGCATCGAAGACGCAGTTTGATTACTCTGGTAGCAATTGTCTTTGGTTGTGCCAGTTTGGTCGTATTTGGGGGTTTTGTCCAGTCGATATATGAGGATATGCGTGAGAGTATGATCCGTTCACAACCCGGTCATATCCAGGTTTACGCCAAAGGTTATAGCCAGTATGGGAATATTGATCCTGAGCGCTACATGGTTCCCGCGCCCGTTCTGGAGCAAATTGTCGGGTGATTGATAAGAAAACGCAAGCATTGGTTGTGGCTCCACGATTGAAATTCAATGGATTGCTGAGTGATGGTAAGCAATCTATTGCGATATCCGGTATTGGTATAACGGCTGAGAAGAAAGTTCTGCTTTCTTCGGCTATTCGCATTGTAGATGGTGAAGATTTGTTTGCAGAGGATAGATCCGCGCCCACTTGGGGGAAGGACTTTTTAACGCTCTGAATCCACAGGTTGGAGACTATTTAACCCTGCTGGGGAGCACTGGAGATGGTGCAATCAATGCAGTCGATGTACAGGTTGCGGGTGTTATCAACACAGGTGTCAAAGTGTTGGATGACAGACTGTTGCGAGTAAATCTGTCTCTTTCGCAGGAGTTATTGTATACATCCGATGTGACCCGCCTGCTTGTACTGTTGGAGGAAACAAGTATGACGTCTGAGTCTGTTACTAAGCTGACGATGGCTTTTCGTGAACATGGACTGGTGTTCGAGCTGAAAAGCTGGGAGGAATTAGCGGATTACTACCACCAGGTGGTTGGGCTGTTCGATGGTGTGTTTGACTTTATTACAGTCATCGTTTTGGTGATTATAGCGTTAAGTATATCGAATACAATGCTAATGTCGGTGATGGAACGTACCCGTGAACTTGGCACCATCAGGGCGATGGGAGGGACGCCAACACAGGTTGTTGGGTTGATTCTGCTTGAATCAATGTTTCTGGGGGTTATCGGAGGCCTGCTCGGTCTGCTGGGCGGAATTCTAATGGCTAGGGGAGTTAATTTTGGGGAGTGGATGATGCCTCGGCCGCCCGGCAGTACTGAAGACTATCCAATACGAATATTAATTGCGCTGGATATTTTGTTAAAAACGTTTGTGCTGGGTGTGTTGACTGCTTTTTTTTCCTGTGTATATCCCGCTGTAAAGGCATCCAGAATAGCAGTTGTAGATGCATTGAGATTTTCCTGATAGCGGTTGTTGTTTGTGATCCAGTGGATTCAAACTATTTGGTGCCGTGATGGATGGATATCGTTTGGCTTTTCTTTTTTTCTTGTTGACGGATTTCAATCATTCAGTTTCGGAGCAAATCTCTGTCGAATCGTTAGTCAATAGGTTAGATGAGGTGCGCGGTTATAGGGATCAGGGGTTCAGCTTTAATATTACCAATATAAGTTATAAAAAAACAGGGACCCACGAAGCAATAAACTTTACATAAAAGTTTATAATGATAAATCTCTTATTTATTTTCAGTCGCCCGCTCGTGAAAGAGGTCGGGCAATGTTGAAAGAAAATACCAATATGTGGCTTTATATTCCTGGTACCCGCCGGCTTATCCGTGTTGCCCCATCTCAACGATTACTTGGTGAAATCAGTAATGGTGATGTTGTGGGTGCCAGCTTCAGCAATAATTACGATGCGGAAATATATGGAGAAGAATCAATAGTGGGGAAAGAGTATTGGGTATTGAAGTTGACCGCAAAATATCCCAGTGTTACTTATTCATCTGTGAAAGTTTGGATGGAAAAATATGCAGGTAATAAGCCATTCAAAAGTGAATTCTATTCTCGTTCAAAACGTCTTTTGAAAACTGCTTACTACAAAGAGTACAAATTCTATGAAGGCGAGCTTAAACTGCATAAATTATTGTTGGTGGATGCTCTAATGAAGGATAGTTACACCTGGATGAGGTTCGATGACTATCGTTTGGAGGTGCTGGATGCCGCTATTTTCCAGAAAGAGTCCCTGGGCAGGCTTAATTAAAAAAACAGTCAAATTTGGCAAAGGTCTGATCATAGGTTGTCCATTTTTTTTGTTGGGGGCCGCTATGAACAATGATACCATCGAGTATAAAGTTCCGTTTTCCAATGAGGCAGATCAAGTCCATTTCTCCGATGATATCAAACCTACTGATACAGTAAAAACGGGTTTACTTAAGGAGTGTTCAGCTTCTGTTGTTGCTTACCATGAGTTGAACTCTGTCAGGGAAAAGCAATTTTTCGACACGGGTGAACTGATGTTTCCCATAGGCAACACACAGTTGGCACTGGATCTCAATGGCCACTTCGCGGCCGGCCCCTATTTTCGGCCTATACACGCCTCGCATTTTTCGAACATTACCAGATAGATGAAGGCGGAAGCTCGGTGGGAAAATTTGGCCACTATTTGCTGGAAGGATATGTATCTTATTACAGTGTGAATAAAAGATTTGGAATTAATATCGGTCGTCACAAGCCTCAGTGGAGCAATGGTTATCATTGGACAACAGCGAACCTTCTCAAACCTGTATATGATCGCCCGAGTCTCGATTCCGATATCCTCATCCAGCAACAGGGTTGGGACATGCTTCACATCGATCTGCGTTATGGGGACTGGAATATTGGTCTTTATACTGTCGAAGTCGCCGATGGAGTTGGCAAGGTGTCAGATCGCGCTTTTACGCAAAAGGGGTTACAGACGGCGCTCAGGATCAATCGCGAGGGCGATCTGGATACGCAGTCGATTTTTCACCGATTGAAAGGGGGAGACACTACTGCCGCTTTGGGGTTGAGTACACTGGCGCAGGATAGAATGACACTGCGCCTGGAGGCAGCTTGGGAGCAGCAGCGGGAATTGCCGGTGGTCAGTCATTTCCGTTACGACCATACAGAGAGGCAAGGGTATCTTAAAATGGTCTTGGGCACTCAAATCAGCCTCAATGGCGGCTGGGAGTTTACAGCAGAGTATCTGCATAATACCCACGGGTATGAAAATACGGAGTGGAATCAGGTGCGAGCGCAGGTTGACCTTGCCCAGATGAGCCTGCAGTCCACACAGGCACAGGATGCCGCTGAGTTTCTGATCAACAGCTATGATTTGCTCAAAGTAGGGCAGCTGCGACGGGAGTACTTGTTCTTTATGTGGGGTAATACCCGACTTGAAAAAAAGTTTCAATATCGCCAGAGTATTCACTACAACATGGATGATCATAGCCAGCTCCAGAGCCTGGAATGTACTCAAAACTGGACTGAACATTTCAGTACCCGGCTCCAGGCCCAGCTGTTCACCGGTTGCAAACGTTGTGAATATGGCCTGATTCCCAATAAGGGGTCGAGTGCGGCTGAGTGCCAAATCCCCCTTTAAACAGATTATTTGGCTGAGCGGCTGTTCGCCTTACGAGCGGCGGATTCAGCAAGTGGGCCCATACTTGATGGTCTCTACAACACGGATGAATGTCGGCTTTTTTCAAGACACCCCATGCTGACAGCATTTATTTGTGCCTGCAAACGCAAACCGGGGGCAACTCAGATGATTTTTCGCTACACAATTCTATACGTCGACGATGTCGCGTCTTCGCTGATCTTCTTTGAGAAGGCATTCGGGTTTGAGCGTGGCTTCCTTCACGAAAGCGGCGACTATGGTGAACTGGTCACCGGAGCGACCAAATTGGCCTTTTCCTCAACGGCTCTCATGCAACAATTGGGCAAGAACCCGGCATCACCGAAGAGTGACAATCCGACATTTGAGATCGCTTTTGAGACGGATGATGTCTCTGGTGCCCTTCAAAATGCGCTCAATGCCGGTGCCTCGCTCATTCAAGACGTGCGTGATGAACCATGGGGGCAGACAACGTCTTATGTGTCGGACCCGAACGGCTATCTGATCGAGATTTGTTCCGCTGTGAAGCTTCCGGGATGACGTCATGATGGATGAGACGATAAGAGCCGAGATTGCTGGGCGATTGAAAGCTCTTGTCCATTCTGTCGCCCCTGATGCGGAATTCGTGGCCAAGTATGGTGGAACGATCATCCAGAGTGCCCTCGGGCAGCCAAAGTCGCAGTTCTGCGGCGTCTTCGAGTATAAGAACCACGTTTCTCTGGAATTCACGAACGGAGCCCAATTGGACGACCCGAAGAAAATCCTTGAGGGGAGCGGCAAACACCGCAGGCACCTAAAGTTCGTTAGTATGGCTGACATTGATGACAAGGAGAGTAAGGATTTTCTGAGACAGGCATACAGGTTACAGAACAGCCTGACTTGACCAATTGCCAAGGCCGGGTTGGGCCAGGTCTTTAAGAGTGGCGTGGTCGCGACGCAATTGAACGGGCGTCTTTCCGAACCAACGTACAAACTCGCGCGTCATGTGGGCCTGATCGCTATAGCCGTACTCAAGTGCTATCTCAGTTAGCGGAACGCGGCAGGGGAGTGCTTGAACCGCCCGCCTGGCGCGTCCCAATTGACGCCAGAATCCCGGCGACGGTAGCGAGAGACCTTTGAAGTGACGTTGCAAAGTTCTTTCTGATACGCCTTGCTGTTTGGCCAATTCGGCGACGCTCCTCCCCGGCAGACCAAGGTCATCAATGATTTGGGTAATCTCCTGATCGTGTCGCACGACGCTGCTGATCTGCGCGGCGAGATTGGCCGCGCTATATGCTTCGGTGCCCAGGTCGCGAAGATCTATGGTAGCTCCGGGCCTTAGCCGAAAGCCCGTCAACGATGTGCCAGCACGCAGGCGTACCCGTCTTGGTGATATGTCCCAGCTCGTCGAATGAAGCCCGCTGATTTCCGACTCGTCATTGGAGATGACAATAATATCCGTACAGCCATCAGGCAAAACGATTGATGTTTCGTCTGTCTCAACTGTGTAAGACCATTGATGAAAATAAGGTGGCTGCTCGATATTTGTTTCAGTCATAAACATCAGCGAAAGTCAGGTCTGGTGCCGGTTGAGGGTTCGGTAGATTGTTGGTCTGGACACGGAAAACACTTCGGCCAGATCGCTGATTGAATACTCTCCGGTTCCATGCATACGGCAGAGTTCTTTCTGCTGCTTGTCAGATAGCTTTGGCTGCTTTCCGCGCAATTTTCCCTTGGCACGAGCGATGGCCATGCCTTCGCGGGTGCGCATGCGGATGAGGTCGGCTTCGAACACAGCGAAAGTGGCGAGGATGTTGAAGAACATTTTGCCCATTGGGTCTGTTGGGTCATAAACGGACGCCCCGAGAGCAAGCTTGACGCCTTTGGCTTCGAGCTGATCGGCGATAGCGCGGGCATCTGGCACGGATCGAGCCAGCCGGTCGAGTTTGGGCACGACGAGCGTGTCACCTTCCCGCACAGCGGCAATGGCCTGATCCAAACCAGGGCGAGCGCGGCTGGTGCCGGTCAGGCCGTGGTCGGTGTAGATGTGATCCGAAGCAACGCCGAGATTTTCCAACGCCTGTTTCTGGGCGGTGAGGTCCTGATCGTTGGTCGAGCAGCGGACGTATCTGATAAGCGTGGTGTTCATGGCAGAACTGTACGTATATGACCCCTTCACTGCAATTTTTATCGTACTACCTATACGAGACGCTTCCCGCACCAGTTTTTCTGGGCAGAGCGAATCACGAAAAATCGTCCGTTCATCGGACCTCTTACGGACATAACTTTGAATGGCACACCGAGCGGTTCTGACCGTGCGACAACGCGCGGCGCTTTTGATCTTCCTGTCGATGAGGCTTTGCTGCTGAAACACTACAGATTGGATGATGAAGACATCGCGCATATCCGCACCCGGCGGCGGCCAGAGAACCAGATCGGCTTTGCGCTCCAACTCTGCGCTCTTCGGTATCCGGGCCGCTTGCTGGATGCAGGTGAGGTGATCCCTGAGCTTGTCTTGCGTTTTGTGGCTGCCCAAATTGGCCTAAAGCCTGACGATCTTCTTCCCTACGCTGCCAGAGAAAACACCCGTTACGAACACCTTGACGTTTTGCGTAAGATATATGGGTACAAGATGTTCACGGGCAAAGCTGCAAAGAAGATGAAACGTTGGCTCGACCAGCACGCCGAGGCCGCACAATCCAGTGAAGGCATAGTGCGCGGGTTTGTGGAAGAGTGTCGGCGGCGCCAGATCGTCTTGCCCGGCCCAACCAGAATAGAACGTCACTGTGCGGATGCGTTGGTTGACGCCGAACGGCGAATCGATGCGCGTATTGTCGCGCGTCTCGATAGCAAGATGCGCGTTCGCCTTGATGCCTTGCTAAACGAAGAGGTGGATGGTCGGGTCAGCCGGTTCATTTGGCTGCGTCAGTTCGAGGTCGGCAAGAACTCTGCCGATATGAACCGTCAGCTTGATCGGTTGGAATTTCTGCAAGGAATTGGCTTGTCACCTGCGGTTCTAGACGACATCCCAGTGCATCGGGTCACACAATTGCGCCGTCAGGGGGAGCGCTATTTTACAGATGGTCTTCGGGACATCACCAGTGATCGCCGATTGGCCATTCTCGCCGCATGCATTGTGGAATGGTCAGCTGCCATCGCAGATACCGTCATCGAAACCCACGACCGGATCGTGGGGTCAATATGGCGAGAGGCAAAGAGGATTTGCGGTGCTCGTGTTGCCGCGGCGCAATCGGAGATCGCAGCAACCCTGGCCGGGTTCGAGATGTTGGGCACGACATTGTTGCTGGCCAAAGGCGATGAGGTGGCTGTCGCCGGTGCCGTGGATGCTTCCTGTGGCTGGGATGCTCTGGAAAACCTCGTCGCGACAGCCGGAGCACTCGGTAAGGCCGTCAAGGCGGATACCCTGGCCTATGTCGAGCAGGGCTATCACCGCTTCAAGCTCTATGCCCCGTGAATGCTGGCAGTATTGGATATCGCGGGAGCCAGTGTGGCTGAGCCGTTGCTGGCGGCGACCGATGTGATCCGCGACAAGCGCGATGTTCCAAGTCGTTCTGCGCCCTTTCTTCAGCCACAGTCGAAGTGGCGAACTCACTTGCGGAATCCGGAAACCAACCGGGACCGCCTTTGGGTCGTCGCGGTTTTGTTCCATCTGCGCGAAGCCTTCAGATCCGGGGATGTCTGGCTTGCTCATTCCCGCCGCTACAGCGACATGAAACAGGCCCTGGTTCCGGTCGAGGCCGCTCAGACTATGGGTCTGTCGATGCCATTGGAACCGGAAGTCTGGATCGCAGATCGAAAACAACGGCTGGAAGACGGGCTGCACAGGCTTGCGATGGCGGTTAAAAACGGAACCCTCCCCGGTGGTGTCATCGAGGATGACCGGTTGCGTGTCGATCGGTTTGAAGTTGATGTACCCGCTGAAGCCGATAGCCTCATCCTTGATCTTTATCACCGCCTGCCGGAGGTGCGGATTACGGATATCCTCATGGATGTGGACAATGATACCGGGCTCACAGATGCCTTTACCCATCTGCGCACCGGAGCACCCTGTAAGGACAGGCTTGGGTTGCTGAACGTCATTCTGGCCGAGGGCTTAAATCTCGGGTTGAGCAAGATAGCCGGGGCAAGCAGCACGCATAGTTTTACTCAGTTGGCACGGCTTTCAAACTGGCACGTGGAAAGTGAAGCTATCAATCGGGCCTTGGCCATCGTGATCGAAGCGCAGGCACAGTTACCAATGGCAAAATACTGGGGTGCCGGTGAAACCGCTTCCAGTGATGGGCAATTCTTCCCCATCACGCGACAGGGTGAAGCGATGAATCTGATCAATGCGAAATACGGCCATGAGCCGGGCTTGAAACCCTATACCCATGTATCAGATCAATATGGTCCCTTTGCAACGCAGGTTATCCCTGCCACGGTGAACGAGGCCCCATATATTCTGGATGGGTTGCTGATGAACCCAACGGGCAAACGGATCAGGGAACAATAGGCCGATACAGGCGGCTTCACCGATCTCGTATTTGCCGCTACTTCGCTACTTCGCTGCTTGGCTATCTGTTCATCCCGCGCATCAGGGATTTGCCGTCCAAACGGCTGCATGTCTTTGATCGGCGAGGTGTCCCGACTGAACTGAGGGGTTTGGTGGGTGACAAAATCCGGGAAACCACCATCATCGCCAACTGGCCGGATGTTCTGCGCTGCATTGCGACGATGCTTTCAGGCAGGATGCAGCCCAGCCAGCTTCTGAAGAAATTGGCGGCACGGCCACGGCAACATGATCTGGCCATTGCGCTGAGAGAAATCGGGCGCATCGAGCGGACATTGTTTATCATCGAATGGCTGCTCGACACTGACATGCAACGCCGCGCTCAAATCGGCCTCAATAAGGGTGAGGCTCATCACGCCTTGAAGGATGCCTGGAAAACAATTCTTCGCATACGCTGCGAAATTGCTCAACACAACCCGGCCGCACCTGACAGATCAGGCCCAACTCGCGAGGATTGAACATCTCGGGATTAGCAGAGAAAAGCGCTTCGATTTCAATCGTCTTGACACCCGGTTGCAACAGGCCCTGCAGGAGGCGCCAAAAGAAGCCCGGAAACGGATGGCACAGGAAATCGGTAATATGGCTCCAGTTGTCAATGGATGGGTAATGAATACCCATACCATGGGAGTTTATGGCAATTTGCCATATCCAGTTGGATGGATTTGAAGAAAGGCAACGATGGTTCCGTTGTGATCTATATCCAGAGCCAGAGCCCGGGCAAGGATAAAGAGGCAAACTGGCTGCCGGCACCGAAAGGGGAATTTAACGTATTGATGCGGTTGTATGCACCCAAGCCAGCCGTGCTCTTTGATAGATGGTCACCACCACCAATCGTAAAAAGTAGCACCTATAAATAAAGCTGCAACTTTGCAGCTGATTGGTATCCACACTATGGAAATGTTTCCCTTTTGGTCGATACAATCGGTCTAATTCAGATCAGGTGTTTTTTCTTGTGGGCATTACCTATAATCCCTCAAGCCTCCTATCGCCGTATAAGCCGGGCAATTTTTTCCTCATTGATAAAGCTGACAAAGCTGCCAGTTCTATGATCCTGGCGCATTCTGCGGGTTTGGATTGGGCAATAAAATGCCCGCCAGGCAGAGTGATGATTTCCAGGTCACAATATAATGCGTCAATAATATTCACTGCGCCCCTATTGACCAGATGATCTCTGCTGGGGCGGATGTAGGTGGTGGGCACAGTGTGTTTTATGATCGGGATATCAAGCTGCGCTATATTGCGCGCGCGCTCTTGCAGTCCCTCCCCCTGTGTCTTTGCAAGTGCGAAAAAGGTTTCGTGAACCTGTCTTCTGGAGCCATACCCATTGAAGCCAACCATATTGGCGAGCCATTGGTTTAACCTTGTGGGTTTAATCCCGTATCTGCAAAGTGGGACTGCCAGTCTGGAGACCTTGGATGGAGGGGAAATAAAACTGGCGATTAATACCACACCCTTGATCTTGCCGCTCATCAAACTGCATAACTCATAAGCAATCCGTCCAGAATAGGACTCAGCAACTAAAAAAATCTGCCTATCAGAAAACAGTTCCGCCAGACGCTGTGCCTGCTCAAGATAGCTTGATTGCGGAAAATCGAAAAAAGAAATAGCCTCAAGGTCCAGGGACTCTGGCAGGGCCTCAATCAGATGCCTGAAGAGCAATCCCGTTCCATCCAGCCCCGGCAATAATAGAATTTTCACAGGGAAGTTGTCATTTCGCTTTGTGATCCGGGCAGAATGCGGGGGGTTAACACCTTGGGATCAAATCCCCAGCCGGCCCAGGTCGTTCGTTCGGCTCGGTGTGTATGCGAAGCTACGCTGAAACCTGTGTCCCCGGCAGAGTGCTACAGTATTGCTCCATTCCCAGCATGGTTTATATTTTAAAGATCAGTGCCGGCCTCGGTGTGGTGTTGGTCACTCCCGGTGCCCTATTGTTTTTGCAATTTCCTGGATTGCCGGGTGAATCATAAACCAGTCATTGGTTGCGGGATCGGAGTGGTTCGCGCAATTGTTTAGCCATGTCCAATAGCAGGTATTCGGTGGTTTCCCAGTCGATGCACTTATCGGTCACAGAAACCCCGTATTGCATTTGATCCAGGTTTGGCAGAAGTTTTTGGTTGCCGGCTTTCAGGTTGCTCTCCACCATGATGCCGATAATCGAGCGGTTGCCGTCGAGAATCTGGTGGGTCACATTGTTCACTACTAATGGCTGCAACTCGTGATTTTTGTTGGAATTGGCGTGGCTGCAATCCACCATGATATTGGGAGTGATATTGGCTTTGCGCAGTTCTTGTTCACACATGGTAACGCTGACAGAATCGTAATTGGGTTTGTTATTGCCACCCCGCAGCACCATATGGCCGTATTGGTTGCCGCTGGTGTGGATGATAGCCACCTGACCGCGCTTGTTGATGCCCAGGAAGCGGTGTGGATTAGCGACGGATTGCAATGCATTGATAGCCACTTCCAGGCTGCCATCGGTGCCGTTTTTGAAGCCCACGGCGGAAGAGAGGCCGCTGGCCATTTCCCGGTGAGTCTGGGATTCCGTGGTGCGCGCGCCGATAGCGGACCAGGAAATCAGGTCTTGCAGGTACTGGGGCGAAATCGGGTCCAGGGCTTCGGTGGCTGTGGGCAGGCCCAGTTCGGCAACCTCCAGCAGCAGCTTGCGACCGATATGCAGCCCCGCTTCGATCTTGAAGGAATCATTCAGGTGGGGGTCGTTGATCAGCCCCTTCCAGCCCACTGTGGTGCGGGGTTTCTCAAAATAGACGCGCATCACAACCAGAAGGGTATCGGCGACCTTGTCCGCCACCTCCTTGAGGCGATGGGCATAGTCCATCGCGGCTTTCACGTCGTGGACGGAGCAGGGTCCGATAACCACCATCAGGCGGTGGTCTTTGCGGTCCAGGATATTGCGCACTGCGGCGCGCCCCTTGGCAACGGCGGCCTCCGCGGCGGCACTGATGGGGAGTTCCACTTTGAGGGTTTGCGGGCTGATCAGAACTTCCTGGGAGACAACATTCAAGTCGTCGAACTGCTGTGTGCTCATGGCGTTTACTGGCTACTCTGTTCCTTTGTTGTCCGGCGCACATTCGCGCGCGGATCGCTTATCCTACTGTGCTGAGAAGGCTTGGGCGAGGGTTTCATGTGCAACCAAATATTGGGTGTTATCTTGGGAAATTAGGCGGCAGCCATCCTGTAACAGTTTGGCACCTTACTGGAATTTGGCGGTGATGCGGTGAATGGTGATTGGGCAAGCGAGGAAGTAGGGCGGATACTAGTAAAGCAGGAGGGAAGAATACCCCTCTCCCTGGATCGTATGAGGCATGGATGCCGATTACGAGCGTACAAGGAAGTATTCACAGCGTGTCCTGGGAGAGGGGAATTCTTTCCTTCCGACCCGCTGGTAAGTCTTTTGGCGCAAAGGTGAGCGGCCAAATTGTGCTTATTGTCGGGCTGGCACGCTCACTCACGGTATATTCAAACCAGTTCGGCCAGTTGTTGCAGTAGTGGGAAATACAGGGCACAGCGAATATTGCGTTCGCCACGGGTATAAAAGAGTTTCCGATAGGTTTCCAACTGGGTGCGGTAGTGCTCCAGTTGGGCGGCAATAAACGCCGCCTGATTTTCTCCGGTACCGGGCTCGGCAGTCTTGTAGCCCACGATCCAGCGTACACCCTGGGTATCGATAAATGTGCGGTCCACGAATGCGCGGCGCAGATGCCGCCCGCCGCTGTGGAGTTCCAGTTCACAGGTTGCATCCTGCACCGATGTGCTATCGAGTAGCCAGCATCCGGTAGGGCAGTTCAGGCTGTTGCGCACGGCAACTGCCACTTTTTCAGCAGCACGGTCCAGGTTACTGCCGGACAGGCCCAATTGCGACAAGCGCAGTTGCCAGAGTGTACGCTGCTGCGCGAGGCGTATCTCGTTCCACTGCGCGATATCTGTCTGCGCAATGGTGGCCAGGGTCTCGTGGGCAACGGTGCCGGCGTGGCGCAGCCAGCGTTGGGCAACCTGCCCCAATTGCGGAATATTATCCCCCCCGTCCTCACCCGGCTGGTAATCGCGCATGCGGTACTGGGCTAGCCAGTGCTGTTGCGGTATCGGTTGCGGTTGCCACTGGGCGGGTAGGCGGGGTTGTCCCGCTGCAGGTTGCGGCCGGCATAGCGCGCCAGTTCGAGTAATTCGCCCGTGTAGCTGCCGAGTGTGCAGTTCAGGTCTTCGAGCTTTTCTGCCACCAGTTCATCAATGACGAAGTGGAAATAGTCCTGGGCGTCTTTGTGGCGCACATTGAGCAGGGGGCCCAGCCACTGTTCGCGTTTCTCCAGCAGGAGGCGCAACAGTGTATTCAGCTGGCCCAGATCGTTGTCCAGGTGCAACAGCAATTGCTGCAGGTCGCGGTCGGGCTGCTCACCGTCCAGGTGCTTGAGCGGGTTCACCACGGCCAGTTCGAAAGGGATACGGGTGTGCTCCAGAGGTTCACCCGGCGCGCCCAGGCCACTCTCGATGGGCAGCTGGCTGGCGAGGCTTCTGCACAGACCGTCAATGGTCTGGATATGCAGGCGCTGCGGTGTTTGCAGCAGCTGCCAATTGCACTCGCGATCCCGTTCCAGCAGTGTCCGAGCCAGATCCCAGGTGGCAGCCTGGTGGGCATTCTCCGGGCGCGGTACCGTGCTTCGACCGGGCGAGCGCGCATTTCGCCGGCGGCCTTACGGGTAAAAGTAATCGCCAGTACTTCCTCGGGCTGCTGGCAGGTGCCCAGCAACTTCAGTATCCGCTGGGTGAGCAGACCGGTCTTGCCTGAGCCCGCCGGTGCAGAGACGGCAAAGCTGCTGGTGATATCCAGAGCGCGGTTGCGGGCCCTGGCATCAGTGGGATGGCGCAGGATCGGGGTGGTCACTGTCTCGTTCATTCGCACCTCTGAGCCCTTTCGGGCCAGCGGTTAAGGGGCCAGAGCTCCGTGGTGTTGTCTGCGGGCCGGTCGAAGGTGAGGGCGGCGGCACCGCTGCGGTATTCGCCCGCGAGAGATTTCAGGCTTTCACACCAGTGCGCTACCAGGTTGCTCCAACTGCCGAAGGGGGTGTTTTTCTCGATATCCGCCACGGTTTTGATCCCTGTTATGGGCTGCTCAAGCTCACCGCAGCCATGCCATTTACAGTCGCTACTGCGTGCCTGACCGAAGGTGATGGCACGGGCGTGGGGCTGGAACAGGGCATAGAGTGGCAGCTGGGGTTCGCGAATACGTGGGGTGAGCCAGTCGCGAATAGTGGGAGTGCCGGTCTTGTAGTCGATCACCAGTCGCTCTCCGCTGGCAAGTTGGTCCAGGCGGTCCAGGCGCAGGTTGAAATGCAGCCCATCAATCTCCACTGCCTGTTCCCACTCAATTTCCTTCACGGAAAAGACGGGCCGCTGCAACTCTGTGGCCAGCCACTGGTGCATCAGTCGCTGCAGGCGCTGCGCTTCCAGGGCCCAGAAACCACCGGGGAGGTGGTGGTATTTTCGGCGCACACCGCCCAGCACAAGCTCTATGGCGTGCGCTATTTGCTCATGGCGCTGCGCTTCGCCCAGGGCCTGCAGCTGCGCCAGGGCGACACATCGCTGCCAGAATTCTGCCAGCAGCTTGTGCACCACATTGCCCCGCTCGGCCGGGCTCAGACCGATATCCGGCGCACTATCACTACTGCCAGCACCGAGTCGATAATACAACTGCGCGTTGAGCGGACAGAGCGCCTGTGCCTTGAGGACTGAGGCCCCACCGCGCACCTGCTGGCAGTCTTCTGGTGTCAGAGGGGGGAGCGATTCATCGTCGATTTTTTCCAGTGGCACAGCCCCGGCCAATGCATTGAAGTGGCTTTGCAGGGCGTCACCGGCAAAGTGTTCGGTCGCTTCGGGATGCCCGAACAAGCGGCTCAAGCTCTGTTGCACGCCGTCTTCTTCACAGGCGTAACTCACTACAATATCGCCACTGGCATTGAGCAGGCCGGTTGTGATTTCTTGCGCCAGACCCAATTCCCGCCCTGCGCTGGCGCGGGGCATTTTCCAGTGTTTTTGCCACTGGATTGGCAGCAGGGGGTTGGGTGCCGGTGCCGGTGTCGGCGGCCACTGTTGCTGGCCGAAGCCCATCAGGCGCAGGTGATCGAAGGCGAGGCCACCGGCCTCCAGCACACCCAGGATCTGCAGGGGGCCGTCGTGGGTCTCCGCCTGAAATGGTGTGCGTCTGGCGATCTGGTGCAGCAGCTGCAGGGCTTGTGCCAGGGTCAGGTTGCCGGCGTAGGCGTTGAGGGCTGCATGCTTTTCCAGGGTGGTTTCCCACAGCATCAGTTGCTGGTATTCCTGGCTGTTGGGGGTGCGGGTACCGGGCCAGCCGAGATCGGCCAGGGTCTTGGACAGACGGTTCGCCCAGGTTTCAGCGGGTGCGCGCTGCCAGCGGCGCCATCAATACGGCGCAGCTGCAGCTTTTGCAGGCGCCGATACAGCGCACTGCGCAGCCAGGTTTCGCCGCTGTCGCTCCAGAAGGGGCAGAAGAGCGTATTGCGCAAGGCATTGCAGTCCCATTCACCGCGCAGGAGATCCAGCAACTGCAGGGCTGCACTGCCAATGGGGGTCTGCGCCAGTGGCACACCGGCGGAAAAGTTGAAGGGCAGGGTGTAGTGCGGTTGTTGGGGATCGGTGCACTGGGGCTCCAACACCCGTGAAAAAATCGTCTCCACCCGGGTGCGGCACTGGCCCAGCTCGTCGTCGCGATCGGCACAGGCGGCGGCCCGTAGTTGGCTCGGCTGCCGCACACCGGCTCTCCTGCACACCTTGTGGGCGGCAGCCTGGATAATCTCGCCGGCCAGTGGCGAAATCTGCGTGAATCCGGCCATATCGATTTGCGGCAGGGGTTCAGTATCCCCTCCTGCAGGGCACGCAAGATCAGTTGGTCGCGCTGGTCCGGGGTAATGGCAGTATAAGCCTGCAGCGTATTGGCAAAGACCTTGGTCATAGTGCATAGAGGGAGCTTTTCCTCCTGCAACGACACCGCAAACTGCTCCATCAGCGGGGTGATGGTCTCTTCAAAATTCTGGATGTTGGTAACCCGCTGCCACTGCACCAGTTGCGACAGGGCGCTGTCGGCATCCCGACACAGTTGCTGACGATTGAGCAGCTGTTGTTTCAGTGACTGGTCCAAAGCGCGCTGCCAGAGCAATTGCCGCTGTTCGCGGTCGAGGACCCGCATGAGCGCAGGCTGCCAGTTGCACTGCTGCAGCTCGAACCAAAGTTTATCGAGCCAACTCTGCAGGGACTCCACTGGCGGCGGCAGCCAACAGGTGCCGGGTGGCTGCTGCGCGGCATAGATCTGCTGGCAGCGGTTGCGCAGGCGGTTGTTGGGGGTGAGCAGCAGCCCCCCCGGGGGGAGCTGTGCGAAAATCTCGAGGGCGGGAAATGCCGGTTTCAGCATGAATTTGGGTACCGGTGGAGTCCTGTTATGAGGGGGAACGGTCGTGGTTTGTGCAAGGGCATTCGGCGGCCTGGTGAATTCAGGAGCCTGGTGCCAGAGGTTCGCTGAGGGGAGCAAATTCCCGGAAAGCTTGCACGATAGTTCCGCTGCGGTCGGCAGCGCTGGTAATCAGGCGGCTGGGCTGTGGCGTACCTGGCAGGGTCAATTGCAGTTCATCGACCCACCAGCGCACCCGGCGTGCTATGGCCTCGCCGGAGTCCACCCATTGAATTGAGCGCGGGGCAAATTGCTGTAACTCTTCGCGCAGCAGGGGGAAGTGGGTGCAGGCAAGCACTGCGATATCCACCTGGTCGCCACCGGCAGTGCGGAATACCCGGTGCAAAACCGGCTCCAGATCCCTGGCGGACACAGCCTCTCCGCGCAGCTTTTTCTCGGCCAACTGGACCAATTCAGGCGCCGCTACATTGATGATCCGATTGCCATTGGCGAACTGCGCAATCAGCTCGCGGGTATACTTGCGGTTTACCGTGCCCTCGGTGGCGATCAGTGCGATGGTGCGGGAGCGGCTGGCCCCGGCAGCGGGTTTGACCGCAGGCACCACGCCCACTACGGGCTCTTCCAGTGTGCTGCGCAGCTGCGGCAGGGCCAGTGTGCTGGCAGTATTGCAGCCCACGATCAAGATGTCGGCCCCGCAGTGTGCCATCATGGCCTTTACCTGCTCCAGGATACGGGGGCGCAGTTCCTCCTCGCTTTTGTTGCCGTAGGGGTAAAAACCGTTGTCAATACCCAGATGCAACGTCAGCCCGGGTATCAGGCGGCGGATCTCCCGTGCAATACTGATGGCACCCACGCCGGAATCGAAGACCAGTGCGCTGGGGGGGGGTGTGTCGGGGAGGGCACTTTGCTTGAACATCTGCTTGGGGTACCAACATCAAGACCAATTCCCCAAGAATACCTCAAATTCCCAAAAAAATTCCTGTCGCACCACACTGCGAGTGTACTTTTGTCGGTGGCAGTGCCGATCACTGGGGGAGTGTCAACCCTGCGGTTGCCGCAATTGCGTTTTGGGCTGAGCGCGCACCGAGCAATGGTAGCTTGCTGCAATCGCAGCACTTTCGGCCTGCAAGCTGATAGAATGGGTGTTTCGCCCGACGATCATCTGGGGCTGCCAGGTGCGAATGGCCTGTTTCCATAGAAAATCCAAACTGATACCGCTCTATTACGGGTCTGGGAGTGGCTCTCTATGCCTGCGTTTCCGCTGCAACTGAATGCCGATCACGCAACACTGGCGGCGCTTGTCTTGCTGATTTTAGTGGGGGCTGTATTTTGGCTGTCCCGTGCCGGCAGTCGTCGCAGCCTTTTGCGTGCTGAAGTCGCACTGCAGGTGGCCGAAACCCGCCTCGAAAGCTGTCGTCAGCGGGAGGCCCAACTCGACACCGAGATACAGCGTCTGCGTGCAGAACTGGCCGACAAGCTGCAGCAGCTGAGCCGCAGCCAGGTGCTGGTTGAGAGGGGCGAAGCGGCCCTGGTGGAGCAGCGACGGGTCATGGAACAGATGCGCAGTGCCTTGGGTGAACAGTTCGAGAATTTGGCCAACCGTATCTTTGAGGAAAAGCAGCAGAGCTTTATGCGCCGCAGTGAAGACAGCCTGCGCAAGAGTCTCAATCCCCTTGAGCGCGAGCTGGGGGATTTTCGCAAGCGTGTGGAGCATGTCTATGATCGCGAAAATGCCGAGCGCAATAGCCTGCTGGGACAGATCAAAGCGCTGCGCGATCAGACGCAGCGTATCGGCGATAAGACCCTCAGCCTCACCGCCGCCCTGAAGGGGGATCGCAAGTTCCAGGGCAACTGGGGGGAGGTGGTGCTGGAGCGGCTGCTGGAAGAGTCCGGCCTGAGGAAAGGGCGGGAGTATGAGACCCAGGTCAGCCTTGCCAGTGACGGCTGCCGGCGCCAGCCCGATGTGATCGTGCACCTGCCGGAAAACAAAGATCTGATTATCGATGCCAAGGTCTCCCTGGTGGATTACGAACGCTACAATTCGGCCCAGACCGACGAGGCGCGCGCACAGGCCCTCAAACAACACGTCAATGCTCTGCGTGCCCATATCTCCGGTCTCAACAAAAAGGCCTATGAGCAGTTGGAAGGCGTGCGCACCCTGGACTTCGTATTTATTTTTTTACCCATAGAGGCTGCCTACCTGCTGGCCATGCAGGCGGCCCCGGACCTGTTCCGCTTTGCCTACGACAAGCAGATAGTCTTGGTCAGCCCCACCAGCCTGATGGCGACCCTGCGCACCGTGGAAAATATCTGGCGCTATGAAAAGCAGAACAAGAACGCGGAGAAAATCGCCGATGAAGCGGGTAGGTTGCACGATCAGTTTGCCTTGGTGTTGGAATCTCTGGATGCGCTGGGTGATCGCCTGCGCCAGGCGGAGGACGCCTATCAGCAGACCTACAAACGCTTGGCCAGCGGCCGTGGCAATGCGGTAAAGCGCATCGACAGCCTGCGCAAGCTGGGGGCCAAAACTCGCAAACAGATTTCCCCTGAATTGCGCGAAAAGGCAAATGCGTCGGAACCGGAGGAATTGCCTCAGGCGACCACCGTCGCTGCGAAAGAATAACCCGGTATGGAAAACCTTGTATTCGCGTTCTCGGTCACCGGGCCTATTTTCCTGATGATTGTGGCCGGATACCTGTTGAGTATCAGCGGTATTGTGCGCGAACGCTTTATCGACGATGCCTCCAGGCTGGTTTTTCATATTACCCTGCCAGCGTTGCTGTTTATCAGTATTTACGCATCCAAGGCAAGACCGATGGAAGAAGTCCCGCTGTTAACCGCGGGAGTTTTGGGGTCTTTTGCAATGATCCCGCTGGCCTGGTTACTGGCTCGCCCTCTAGTGCCTAGTGACCGAAGCGCTTTTATTCAAGGCACCTATCGGGGAAACCTTGCCATCGTGGGTTTGGCCTGGGTGGAGAAAGCTTACGGAGGTTCCGGGGTCTCCCATGCGGCTACATTGGTGGCAGCACTCGCCGTCCAGTTTAATGTGATCGCAGTCGTTTTATTCGTACTTTACAATAAGGATACGAACTTTAGTTGGCGTATGCTGGCATGGGAACTTTTTAAAAACCCCCTGATTCTGGGGGTGTTTGCCGCGATCTTATGCCGGATGCTGGAAGTCAAACTACCGGATATGGTGCGGGATACCATTCAGGACCTGGCCTCTGTTAGTCTACCTTTAGGGCTTATCTGCATTGGTGCCAGCATGAAAATAGGGGTACTGCTGCACAGCCCTCCTACAGCGCTTGCCGCTTCTCTGCTCAAGCTGGTTGTAGCGCCGGCGATTTCGTTTGTGATTGGCTGGATGATGGGATTGAGCCCGGAATATCTGGGCTACCTACTGTTGATGACGGGGGCTCCCTGTGCCATATCGGCTTTTGTTATGGCACACACAATGGGTGGCAACAGTCAACTTACCGCGCATATTGTTGGGCTCAGTACCCTGCTCTCCGTGGTTACCGCCAGTATTGGACTGGTGCTACTAAAGGTGTATTTTTGATGGCGTTATTTCCAACCTGGCTGCTGATTGTAGCCGCGACGATTATTGTCATTCTCGCCCTGGTGGCAGGGTACTTTCTGCACAAGTTGTCTGCCGCACAAAAGAAACAGGCTGAGCAGCTGGCGGAACTGGCGCAGGCGGCGGCAGATCAGCGCCGGAGGGTCAATGACAGTATCCAGATCATCGCGCGCGCACTTCTGGATGAAGGCATCGGATTGACCGAAGCGTCGATACGTATTCGTGTACTTCTGGATGCGTTACAAGTTGATCAGGCGGTGCGGGATGAATTTGTGGCCTTCTATACCCTTGCAGAGAAAACCGCTCATATCCCCATTTTGCAGGATTGGAAACAGTTGTCGCGCAAAAAGCAGTTTCAGTTTGAGCTGGAAATGGCCAAATTAGAAACGGAATATAGGGATTTCGCCTTGGATGCCGCTAAGCGAATGATTGGTCGCTCTTTCTGAAAGGCCGGCGAGCGGTGAGTGGAAAGTTAAAGACTTCGGAGTCCGCTCGCCCCGCTGGTTCATGGCCCCAAGGGGGCTGTCTAATGCGAGGCGGCAGTTTGCCCGGGCAGCTGTGGGTTTCTTGCGCTAAAAACCGCCAGGTAGTGAGCCTGGCGATTACCTGCCAAATGACTGGAGATGATTTGGACTTTAATAGGGCTTATGCGATCAGCGTGTTCAAGTCGCGCAATAGGCTATAAGCCCAGCCTTTACCTGTCCCGGTTCAATACGGGATAATTGACGCGAGAGTTGTCCTGAGTCAGTGGATATTACGACCGCGGTCCACTGGGTGTAGGTGGGGATTAAATTTGAAAGTCTGGAGTGATGGGTGACTACAACGATTGAACGCAAGGCGACCAATGTTCATTGGCACAAGGGGAGTGTGACTCGTGAGAAGAGGGCGGACATGCTCGGTCACAAGGGAGTGACTCTATGGTTCACAGGCCTGTCTGGTTCCGGTAAGAGCACGGTTGCGGTTGCTTTGGAACGGGCGCTGGCTGCCCGTGGTGTGTTGAGTTACCGGCTGGATGGCGACAATATTCGCCTGGGTATCAATGCCAACCTGGGTTTCTCCGCGGCGGATCGCCAGGAGAATATCCGCCGTGTCGGTGAGATTTCCAAGCTGTTCGCGGATACTGGCATTGTGGTATTGAGTAGCTTTATCAGCCCCTACCGGGAGGACCGTGAAAAGGTCAGGAAGATGCACGAGGTAGGGGGCCTCCCTTTTATAGAGGTATTTGTTGATTGCCCCTTGGGGGAGGCGGAGTCTCGTGATCCAAAAGGCCTATACAAGAAGGCCCGTGCGGGAGAGATCAAAGGATTCACTGGAATTGATGATCCCTACGAGGCGCCGACTTCGCCTGAGTTGCACCTGAATACCGCTGAGATGACCCTTGAGCAGGAAGTGGCAGTGATAGTCTCCACCCTGCAGGAAAGAGGAATCATTGCCAAAGACTGATCCTCGAGGCCCGGGTAGAAGGAGACCCTTATTGGCCTTCTCTTGTGCCTGAAACCATGGCGTGAGGCTGCCGCCTTGCGCGATGCGCCACGTCCTGCCCCCTTTATGTCTATCCAGGTGCCAACTGGCGGTTGTCCTTTCCATCCCTTCATATACTCAACCTGTACCAGATAGCGAAGTTGCCAGTTGTGGAGGCGTCTATGTCGGTAAGGGGAGCCTGGTTTGTCACTGTTTTTCTGTTGGTAGTGACAGGAATGCTGGGTTTGGGCGCATGGTATGGATATCAGAAGCTGCCAAAAGTACACGGAAAGGCCAATGCGCCAGTGCTTGGGGTACCGAGAGGCGCGCTCGATTACCCCGCCATGCCGGCCTATGCCGGCCCACACCCGAGGAGGATGGCGCGCCCGCCGGAATACTTTCCCTTCCCTATTGGGATTGGTGAAGTTGGGCCGGTAGAAACCCTGTTCGCGGGTGCCTCAAGATATCCCTTTCTCTGCGGCTGGAATGCCATTACCGGTAAACAACCGCTGGTGGATAATCAGGCAGGTGAGGGTGTTCCTGTGTTTGCCCTGGATGGTGATGGGCAAAAGACAAAAGAGGTGATTGGATACAGTCGTGATTGTAGCCATGCCACTGAGGTCACCTATTTCTACCGCAGTACAAAGGATGGGCAGTTTTATAGCCTGCATGAAGCTCGTAACGATGTTCAGAAAGTAACTGTTAATGGGCGGCAGGTGGATTTTATTGTGCGTGTTGAAACAGGGACCATTAACCGCCACTTCTACGCTATCGCGGTATTGAAGGGCGAAGGGGAAGGTGCTGGGGAGCCCAACAGTAGCAATTGGAACCGGCGCTTGATCTACCAGTTCCGCGGTGGTGTTGGCATTGGATGGCGCCAGGGAAATATCAGCAAGGGGGATATCACCACCCGGCGCGTGGATCAGCTGGCGCGGGGGTATGCCATTATCTATTCGACGGCAAATCAAACCAGAAACCATTACAACATATGGCTGGCGGAGGATGCCTCGCGACGGCTCAAGAAGCAGTTTGAAGCCCTTTACGGTGAACCCATGTACACGGTGGGTATCGGTGGTTCGGGCGGGGCCATTCAGCAATATTTGTTTGCACAAAATGCCCCCGGTCTTTTGGACGCAGCGATTCCGCTCTATTCATACCCCGATATGGTCAGTCAGACCATTTACGCATTTGACTGTGAGCCGCTGGAATATTTCTTCGATGTTCTGGATGCCGGCAATACCCGTTGGCGCAACGCCGAAGCGCGTTCAATCATACAGGGGCTTTCGGCAAATTCTAAGGTGAGCAGCCGTTTTGATTTGATGAGTATGGCGGCGGGGTTGTTTGATCGCCGTTATAGAAGCCGCGCACGCGGCACGACTGAATGTGTGGAGGGTTGGCGCGGTCTGGTGCCACTGGTCAATAACCCCAATTTTGTACACTTTTTCAAAAGCTTTTCCGAAGACCTGGTGAGGCAGGTCCACTGGACGCATTGGGAAAACCTGCGCAGCTTCTATGGTTCCGGTGCCAATGGATATGCCAACACTACTTGGGACAATGAAGGTGTTCAATATGGATTGAAGGCCCTTGTGAATGGCGATATCAGCATTGACACCTTCCTAAAACTCAATGCGTCGGTCGGTGGGTGGAAAACCCAGGAGAATCAGACCGAGGAGCATCTTTGGTTTTTGAATGGCAGCCTGCTCCCTGTCCGCCTTTCTGTTTGGAGTGAACAGAACTTAAATATGGGAAGCCTTGAAAACCCCGCAAGGCGAAGTCGGGCCAGTCTGGAGGCTATCAAAGGAATTTACCGCTCTGGTCATGTATTTCTGGGCGATGTAGAAATCCCGATCATTGATTTGCGTCATTATCTGGATAAAGAGCCCGACATGCATCACAGCTCCGCTTCCTTTACTGCGCGTGAGCGTATCCGTCGTGCGCGCGGCCATGCCGACAACCAACTGATCTGGATCAGCCACAAGGCGTATTATCCCCTGGATGAAGCACTCGATATGATTGATCGCTGGATGGAGAATATTATCAGAGATCCAGCAGCCGGCGTAGTGGGCAATCGCCCCGCAGAAGCCAGTGATCGCTGTTTTGACCGCGAGGGCAATGTACTGGCGACAGGCTCCGAGGTTTGGGACGGGGACTGGAATCGCCGGCCATCGGGGAAATGCACCAGGATGTATCCAATTTACAGCACTGCGCGCCAAGTGGCCGGAGCACCAGTGACGGATGACGTTTTTAAGTGTGCCTTGCAACCCATAGAGCGGGCGCTGGTAAAAGGCATTTACGGTTTGCATACTGAGGAAATCGCCGGGCGGGCTGAAGATTTGCGCCGCATTTTTCCTACCGGTGTGTGTAACTACAATGAACAGGATGTGGCGCGCCCGCGGGAGCAATTGATTCCCAGGGAAATTCCTGTGAAAATTGCGGGCCACTTGATCTCCCCCGACTATCGCCAGGATAAAATGCTGCAGGAAGCCAGGGCGGGTGAGGACGAGATTGGAGGCGCACGAGTGTCGCTGTCCGACGAAGCAAACCCGAGTCACTGATAATATTTGTGGCGCAAAAATTGTTGACAGGATAGTCCAGTCGGGTAGTATGCGCCTCGCTTTGGGGGCAACCCCTCCCCAGAGAGCAAGGGTGGTTAGCTCAGTTGGGAGAGCGACGGCCTTACAAGCCGTAGGTCACAGGTTCGACCCCTGTACCACCCACCAGCTTCTCACTGGGAAGAATACTATCGGGGACCGGTAGTTCAGTTGGTTAGAATGCCGGCCTGTCACGCCGGAGGTCGCGGGTTCGAGTCCCGTCCGGTCCGCCAAACGATAAATACACCCCGTCTGCTCTAAGTCTGAATGCTTCTCACCTGATCCAGTTTTTCTCTCTGCATTTGCTGAAGATACCTATATCCACTTAGCAAGGATTCTATGGCGAGTTGGGTTACCCTTGGGCCTCTCGGCACAGGGTTCGTTGCCATTTGTCCGATAATGACTTATAATTTGGACATCTGGCCATTAAAAACAAGGTATATGAATTCCTCCCCAGATTTTCACCCCCAGCCCAGTGCTGATACGGTACTTCTTGAGGCCCTTCTGAGTACAGCCGCCCATTTGGCGCTGAAGAAGAGAGAGCTTGGAGAAATCGTTCACCTGGACGAGCGGACCTTGAGACGAAAATCAGGCCTGGATCCCGCCAGCGCGGCTGGCCAGCTTGCACTGCTATTGATCCGTGCTTACCGAGCGGCCTTTGTCCTCTGTGGCAGTGAAGAGGGCGTCCGCCGCTGGTTTGCCACACCTAACCGGGCATTGAATGGTATTCCGCGTGAGCTGGCATACCGGATTGATGGATTGGTGCGAATTGTCACCTATCTCGATGCAATGCGGGGCAAGGTGTGACTACCGCTCTGACTCAAAGAATTGAGTCTTCGAAGATTCGTATCATGGGGCGGCTGTACCGTATCGTTGAGTCGCAAGAGGAGATCGCCACTCGCAGCCTGGTGGACAGCTTGCAAAAGCAACAGGTACTCGAGCACTTACTGGAAGAAAACAAACCGCAGAGACTGTCGGGTACGGAGGCGTTGCATTACCTGTTAGCTACTCCCTTTCGTTACCCGCCATTGCCCTGGGGCTCTCGCTTCGGTGGGGTGGCGGAATCGGGCATTTTTTATGGATGTAAAACCCTGATGACGACTCTGGCAGAAGCGGCCTATTACCGTCTCCTTTTTTTTCACGACATGCTTGAGTCCCCCCCCGATCCCCTTACCAGCTACCACAGTGTATTTTCAGCAAAGTATCGCGCAGACCCGGCGATCCGGCTGCAGGATATCGCTTGGGAAAAAAATTGGTCTGCGCTGACGCATCCAGGCGATTACCGCTACTGCCAGAGTCTGGGCAGGGAGCTTCGGAAGATGCATATTCAGGGTCTGGAAGTGATTTCGGCGCGAGCGCTTCAGGTAGGGTTAGTAAAATTTCCATCAAGTAACGGCGAGGGAATCAATGTGGCTCTTCTTGAACCTCAGGCACTTCTAAAGCGGCCACCCTCTCAAGAGGCTGATGTCACGGCGGAGACTGGTGGTGCAGGGGTGGTTTTCCTAGTTAAATCAGGCGATAAGACAGAGATTGTCCATTTTGTATTGGATGATTTTTTGGTGGATGGGCTTTTGCCCAGACCGGCATAGCAGCTAAGGTAGAGGGTTTAGTTATGTCGCCCCGCTTTTGGGATTGTCTGGATCTGCAGGCCTTTACAGACGCTGCCTGCGAGGTCCCCTATCAGCAAATAAAGAGCGGTCTTTTTCCCGGTTTCGATGTCTGGGTGCGTCGAGACGATCTAATCGATCCGATCATTTCGGGAAATAAAGCTTACAAACTTCTATTCAACCTGATTGAGGCGAGAGATAGAGGTGCGGAGATACTGATTACCTGCGGCGGTGCCTGGTCAAACCATATTCATGCTGTTGCGGCAGCGGGTGCTCGTTTTGGGTTTCGAACGGTCGGCGTCATCCGTGGTGAAATACCCGCCATACTAAATGCAAACTTGCAGGATGCGCAGCGATTTGGTATGAAATTGAAATTTGTTACACGAACTCAATATCGAAAAAGAAATCAGCCTGACTTTCTTCATGAGGTGGGCTTGGAGCCCGGTTCAGCTTATTTTATACCGGAAGGCGGCTCGAACCTGCTTGGGATCAAGGGCGTTCAGTTACTAGGAAAGGTGATTGAAGAGACAGCGCCGGTCGCCTTTGATCAGATGTGGGTTGCTTGTGGTACCGGGGCTACCTTTGCGGGATTTTCAGTAGGTATCCGGAATATTTCCGTGATAGGGGTTGAAATTCTGAAGGCTGGCGATAGCATTCTCAAGGATGCGGGCCTCTGGATTGAACGATTGAGCGCTACTAGACTTGGGCACCTTGAGAAGGATAAATCAGGAACCCGGTTACCTTTAGACCGACTCTCAGATCTGAGACTGCGCTTGTTGAGTCAATACCACTGTGGGGGGTATGGGAAATATCCAAAAGCGCTAGCAGATTTCCAAAGAGAATTCGAAGATCAAGTGAATATTCCGCTGGACCCCATCTATACAAGTAAGCTCTTTAATGCACTAAAAAAAATTACTGCCAAGGATGGGGAGCAGCGAGGGGTGAGAGCACTTGCACTTCATACCGGGGGTCTTCAGGGGCGGCGCGGCTATTGCTTGAAAAGCTAATTGCATTCTTGCCCTGAAAAATGCGGGTCTTTAATTTGTCTCTGCGGCTATTTCTGACTGTTCGATTTAGCGATTCTGCCATTCATTGTTCGATGTTGTGGGAAGCTTAAAAGAATCGACCTGGTGATTGATTGGGTTGACTAATAGATAAGAGTATAAAGATGCACCACGGGGGATATGTGTCAGAATTTCAAAATATAGGCTTAATTGGTCGAACTGAAAGTAATAGTGCAGTTATTTCCCTTAGGCGCTTAATGACTTTTCTCCAACGGGAGAGCTACTCAATAGTATTAGAGGCGGAGACTGCAAAAGCGGTATCTGGTCATGGTGCCCGCGTATCCTCTAGAGATAAATTGGGCGAGTTATGTGATTTGGTGATTGTTGTTGGTGGTGACGGCAGCCTCTTGGCTGCAGCACGTACTCTTGCTAAGTTTAACGTCCCTCTACTCGGTATTAACCGGGGGCGCCTTGGTTTTCTGACAGATATCACCCCTGAACAGGTTGAGGAAAAAGTTGGCGAGGTTTTGTCTGGAAAGTACATGGCCGAGAGCCGGTTTTTACTCGATATGGCAGTTACCAGAAACGGTAAACCGATTGGCAAAGGCTCGGCCTTGAATGATGTTGTGCTCCACCCTGGTGAATTCATTCGGATGATTGAGTTTGACCTGTATATTGACGGGCAATTTGTGTACAGGCAGAGGTCTGATGGCTTAATTATATCAACGCCTACCGGCTCTACCGCTTATGCACTTTCCGGAGGTGGTCCGATTATGCATCCCAAGTTGGATGCGATCGTACTTGTTCCTCTTAATCCACACACGCTGAGTAGTCGCCCAATTGTGGTAGAAGGCAGCAGCGAATTTAAGATCATCATTGGTGAGCATAATATTGCTAAGCCCTATGTAACTTGTGATGGTTTTGAGCAAGTGATTACTGAACTTGGCGATGTTGTTCACATTCATAAAAAACCGCATAGGTTAACGTTAATCCACCCGATCGATCATAATTTTTACGAAACCTGTCGCTCGAAATTAAACTGGCAGGTAAGTAATTGATTCAATTGCATAAAGAAAATTCTCATCGTGTTTTATGCACTCCAAGAGGCGATCAAAGAGGCTCCTCTAGTTCAAAAGGGAGGTCCCCGACTCTACCGTGGAGGCACGCGTAGTTTGACAGATCCGTAAGTCCCATAGTAACTCCAATGTGTGAGCCGCCAAGCAACACACATAGGCGTCACCATGAGATAAGTGAACAGCTTAGGTCACACGAAGTGGGAGTGTAATTACCATATAATTTTTAGAGTTATAACCGAATCTGGTGTTTGAGGGTTTGAAAGAAAGCAGCGTATCTGGTTGATTTGTTGTCGCCAAACAGTCAACCAACCAGGAATACGCTGCTATGGATAAGAATACCGTTGTTGAGTTTGCAGGTCGACATGAGACA
>NZ_JBLBUB010000024.1:0-74746 GCF_047289955.1 Microbulbifer jejuensis | reverse complement strand
GACATGAGTTACTTACTTCCGATAAATCGTTGTATCGATTCACCGATCCGCAAGCACCCACACATATTGCTTGATCAAATTTTTAAACAACTCAGCTGGGCGCCAGGCCCTAACTGCGGGACGCGTATTCTACACATCCGGGCTGCCGAAGCAAGTGCTTTCTCGCAGCCATCTCCGCCAAAACCGAAAGTGCGCTTAAGGCACCTTCCCAACCTCAACCAGCCCGCTCTGGCTGTGCTTGAAGTGGCGCGCATTATAGCTGCACAAGACCGCTTGGCAAGCGCTTTCTCTGAAGGAATTTTTGATGGCGCTTTTCAGCGAGAATCGTGCAAAGGCTGTTAACAAGCCGGGGGCACTAGCCCCTTTCCACTGCAGGTGCGTCTGCAGCCCGGCTTCGCGAGCCTATTGCACCGGAACCTGGATTTTTCCCGACTTTTCCACTTACGGCCCAGGCCAGGAGCGCGAACCAGGCCACCCAGGAAAGCAGCGCGGGAATATTTGCCAGGCAAATCTTGCCAAAATTTCTGCGGTTAAAAAAAAACGCAACGACACTTGGCAGAAACCACACCAGGAGAAACAAAACAATAAATATAACCCCCTTGGCAAGGCTGATTCCGCTAAAGACTTCCAGCATACTTGCGATTAATTGATCGAGATTCGTAAACATGTTCGACTGCGCCTTCTTTGAAGTTAAATTACTTTTATCAACAGTCTCCGTGTTTAAACTTTTCTTACAATGAATTTAAATACTTATTCTGCAGCCCCTCCAATGCGGCTTTCTCATGCGCGGTGCGCCGGTAAACATAGAGGCTGTAAATAACCATAAAGCCCATAAACCCCAACAGAGTTAACATGGCTTTGTGTGGATCATGAATAAGGGGCGCAGGAGATTCGCCATAGAGGGAGGACAGATGCCATCCCAAAATAATAACCGTTTGAATCAGCAGAAATAACCAGCAAAAGTGCACTTCGCGGCGTTTGCGCCGTAGCCTTAACAGGGCGAGATCTACATAGGCCCTGGCCGACTCCTCCAGCGGCGCCCAAAGCCCACGGCGGTTAACGAGTGAAAATCCCATGGCCAAAGCCAGCATGGACAAGACAAAAACCAACCAAAGAGCGCTATCCGGTCGGTCTTTTGCCAGTATCGTTGTGACCGCATAAAATCCCATAGCGATGCCAAACAGCCATTCCGAGAGCATCACCAAGCGCATACGCCGCTCCTGGCGGCGCACCCAGTGCAAAATGGCTGTCGGTACCACGGTTTGCACCGGCTGCTGCCGCCAGAGCCCCAGCAACGCCTGCCACTGGCTGTCGGAATCTGAGCCGTTCACTGTTCACCTCCACCCATGTATGCATTCAGCCGCGCACGCGCGCGGTTGAGGCGCACTGCAACATTGGATTCACTGATCCCCAAGACTTCGGAGATCTCCGCATAACTCAACCCCTCCAATCGCAGCGTCAAAGTCTGGCGCAGCCCCAGCGGCAATCCCCGAATCATATACAGCAAACGCTCCCAGTCCCGCTGTGCGGCCAGGTGCTCGGCCGGGCCGGGCCGACTATCCTGTAGATTCAGCAACTCTTCCTCGCCACTATGGTGCGGCTTGCGCCTGGATAGCTCAGTGACGCAGCGGTTGTGGGCAATGCGGTAGACAAAGGTCTTGAGACTGGCCTCGCCGCGAAATGCAGGCAGGGCCCGCCACAGACCCAGCCAGATTTCCTGTAACAGGTCTTCCTGTTCCGCAGCAGTGCGCACATAGCTGCGTGCAACGCGGGAAACCCCCTCGGCGTAACTCGCCAGTGCCTGCTGAAATAATTGATCCCGCCGTTCCACCGCTAGCTCCATTATCTACAGGGACTACTGTATCGGTGGCACGGAAAACATTACAAAATTGTGCCGGATGGATGCACTGTTTTACAGTGCTCTCACCGCTGCGCAAGACAATGGGTACACACGGGGCAGTTTGTACAACCCCCAATGCCACACACTGGACTGGGTCTACACTTGCGGACTTTCACCCGGTGGCACCAAGTGTTGCCGGTGGGCGCTCTCAACCAGTGGCAGCAGCGCTTTGCTGCCACATTGCGTTTTACGTTCAGCCCTTTTTTTAGTCGGGTTGGCGGCCGCGCGCGGCTCCATTGGCCATCTGGAAGCCGAGGCGGGCGGCCGTGCGCGCGGCGTGGTCTTCAATATCGAAGTAGGGATTGAACTCTGCCATGTCCGCAAGGCAGACCTTATTAGAGTCCAGCACGGTATCCAGCAGTATTTCGAGCAGCTCAAGGGGCACGCCGCGGCCGGAGGGTGCGCTGACAGCGGGCATTACCGCTGCGGGCAGTACATCCAGGCACACGGTGAGATAGACAAAATCCACCCTGTGGATAAAGGTGCGAATCTGAGCCTGGACATTATCGAGATTCCGGCAATTGATTTCGCGGTCGCGAATCACCTCGGCACCCAGCGCATCCCCGCGGTTATACAGTGCCGGCGTATTGGCATTATCCGCTGCACCCACACACAGGTAGTTGAAAGGGCGGCCGTTGATGTCGCACTGTTCGGCGATTTGATAGAAGGGGGTGCCGGAAGAGCCCTTGGGGGCGGGAATGCGCAAATCCAGGTGGGCATCGAAATTGATAATACCCAGAGTCTTTTCCCGATGCTGCTCGCGCATCCAGCGTGCGATGCCCTGATAGCTGCCGAAAGCTACCTCGTGGCCCCCGCCCAGCACCAGGGGGAAGTGGCCGTTGTCCAGCAACTCACTGATCCGCGCCCCCAGCAGGGATTGCCCTGACTCCAGGTCTTCCCGTTGCACACGCACATTACCAGCATCGTACAACGGCAGATCAAAGGTGGCGGGCAGATTGGCCATAGCCAGGCGCAGGATGCGCGGGCCCTTGGCCGCACCAATACGCCCTTTATTCCTCCGCACCCCCTCATCGGAGGCAAAGCCGAGAACGGCGATGCCGGGGGGATTGTCCAATTGCAGGGGCGAAATACGCTGGTGCCAGCGCTCTCCCGCACGGCCGTCCTCTGTGTCCGTGCGGCCGCTCCACAGGCGCATATCAGCCAGTTGTAACATCTCTGCCCCCCAGGAAAATCTGTGCGGGCTTCAATGCGCCCACTTCATAAGCCAGTTGATCCGGGGTATCCATCGGCCACAGCACCATATCCGCGCGCAACCCCACACGCAGCACGCCGCGGGAGCAGCAGAGCCCCAGCGCCCGTGCCGCTGCGCGGGTTACACCGGCCAACGCTTCGGCGGGTGTGAGGCCAAACAGGTTGCAGCCCATGTTCATCATCAGACGCAGTGAGGCAATCGGGCAACTGCCCGGGTTCAGGTCGGTGGACAGGGCCATATACACCCCGGCCTCGCGCAACCTGTCCACAGGGGGCACCTGGGTTTCGTGCAGTGTGTAAAAAGCCCCCGGCAACAAAACCGCTACCGTGCCGCTCTCGGCCATGGCCAGCACATCGGCATTGCTGATGAACTCAATATGATCCACCGAAAGTGCCCCGGCCGCAGCGGCCATGGCAGTGGCGCCGGTGCGGGCCAACTGCTCGGCATGCACCTTCACCGGCAGGTCGAGTTTCCCGGCGGCATCAATCACGCGCTGGCACTGATCCACCGAAAAACCAATGGTCTCGCAAAACATATCCACTGCGTCGGCCAGCTGCTCGCGCGCCACCGCCGGCAATATTTGCTCGCAGATCAGGTCAATGTATTCATCCGCGCGGCCATCGTACTCCGGCGGCAGGGCATGGGCCGCCAGGCAGCTGGTGACAACCTCCACCGGGTTGTGTCGGGCCAATCGACGGGCGGTGCGCAGCTGCTTGAGTTCGGTATCCAAGTCCAGGCCGTAACCGGATTTGATTTCCACCGTGGTGACCCCTTCGGACATCAGTGCCTGCAGGCGCGGTTCCGACAGGCGGTACAGCTGCTCGGCGCTGGCCGCCCGGGTGGCTCGCACCGTGGAAATAATGCCACCGCCGGCGCGGGCCACCGCTTCATAACTTTCCCCCCCCAGGCGGCGGGCAAACTCAGAGGCGCGGTGGCCACCGTATACCAGGTGCGTGTGGCAATCGATCAAACCCGGGGTCAACCACTGGCCTTCACCATCGATGACTGTATCCGCAGCACAGTGCGGCAGTTCCCGGCGCGGTCCCAGCCAGACAACTTTGCCACCGGTCACCGCGACCGCGGCATCCTCGACGGCGCCGTAAGCTCCCGCCATGGAGGGGTCCATGGTAGCGGCATGAACATTGGTAATCAGCAAGTCACAGCGTTGTATCATAGGTGATTGAGCGGCGCGCTTTTCCTTTTTAAATCATAGATGGCCCGCCCGGAACCGGGTGGGTTTCGGGTGAGCAGCATACAGGCCATGCCGCCGGCTTGACAGTCACCTTACCGGCTATCATAGTAGCTATCTTCTTTATTGTATATACAACCATATACAAGTTATGCAGCACGGCACCTAAGCCTATGAATCCCACAAGCGAGCCACGTTACGCCGCCATTAAACGCCACATCCGCCAACAGATAGAAAGCGGTGCATGGCCGGTACACTCCCAGGTGCCTTCGGAAAACCAGTTGGCGCAGGCGTTCAGCGTCAGCCGAATGACTGCGCGGCGCGCCCTCAGTGAACTGACCGATGCCCAGGTGTTGATGCGTGCTCAGGGACTCGGCACTTTTGTCGCCGAGCCGGTCCCCGCCGGTTCCCTACTGGAGGTACGCAATATTGCCGATGAGATTTCTGCGCGCGGGCACAGCTACAGCAATCGTATATTGCTGGCACAACAGAGCATGGCCAGCGCCGAGATAGCTCGCGCGCTGGGGCTGCCCGAGCAGGCAAAAGTGTTCCACTCCATTATTGTGCACTGCGATAACGAGGTGCCGATCCAGTGGGAGGAACGTTTTACCAACCCGGCTCTGGCACCGGAATATTTGCAACAGGATTTCGCCAGTACCACCCCCAACGCCTATCTTTCCAGGGTTGCGCCCTTAACAGAGGCAGACACCACCGTGGAGGCCATCGCGGCGGAAGCCGCCATCGCCTGTGCCCTGGAAATTTCCGCCGGCGAAGCCTGCCTGCAGGTATGGCGGCGCACCAAGAGCAGCGCGGGCACCGTGAGTTTTGCGCGTCTTGTGCATCCCGGCAACCGCTACCGCCTGGGGGCACAACTGCGATTCTAGTGATGGACTAATCCCGAGCGCCCCGGAAAAAACCGGCACACCATCGCCGGGCGCGTACAGTTTTTACCAGATATTTTTTGCGAGGAAACCATGTCTACCGAGAAACGCCACGACCCCCGCCGCCATATCCGCGCACCCCGGGGCACAAAACTGAATGCCAAAAGCTGGCTGACCGAAGCGCCGCTGCGCATGCTGATGAACAACCTGGATGCGGAAGTGGCAGAGCGCCCGGAAGACCTGGTGGTGTACGGCGGTATCGGCCGCGCCGCCCGGGACTGGGTCTGCTTTGACAAAATTGTCGAGGTCTTAAAGCGTTTGGAAAACGACGAAACCCTGCTGGTGCAATCGGGCAAACCCGTAGGGGTCTTCAAAACCCACGCCGATGCACCGCGTGTGCTGATCGCCAACTCCAACCTGGTGCCCCACTGGGCCACTTGGGAGCACTTTAACGCGCTGGATAAAAAGGGCCTGGCAATGTACGGCCAGATGACCGCTGGCTCCTGGATCTATATTGGCTCCCAGGGCATTGTTCAGGGCACTTACGAAACCTTTGCCGCAGTTGCGCGCAAGCATTTCGATGGCATTGCCAGTGGTAAGTGGATTCTCACCGGCGGCCTCGGCGGTATGGGCGGCGCCCAGCCCCTGGCAGCAACCATGGCCGGTTTCTGTATGATTGCGGTGGAATGCGATGAAACTCGTATCGATTTCCGCCTGCGCACCGGCTATGTCGATAAAAAAGCCACCCGCCTGGACGAAGCCCTGCAGATGATCGAGGAGGCACAGAAAAACAATCAGGCCCTTTCTGTTGGCCTGCTGGGTAATGCTGCGGATATTTTTCCGGCGCTGGTCCAACGCAATATCCTGCCTGATGTGGTGACCGACCAGACTTCCGCACACGATCCGTTAAATGGCTACCTGCCCAAAGGCTGGTCTCTGGAATACGCTGCTGAAATGCGTAAAAAAGACGAAGCGGCAGTCGTAAAGGCAGCCAAGCAGTCTATGGCCATTCAAGTCGAAGCCATGCTGGAACTGCAAGAGCGCGGCGCCGCCACACTAGACTACGGTAACAATATTCGCCAGATGGCTCTCGAAGAAGGTGTTGAAAATGCCTTCGACTTCCCCGGCTTTGTGCCCGCCTATATTCGCCCGTTATTTTGCGAAGGGATCGGCCCTTTCCGCTGGGTGGCCTTGTCCGGCAACCCGGAAGATATTTACAAAACCGATGCCAAAGTTAAAGAACTGATCCCCGACAACCCGCAGCTGCACAACTGGCTGGATATGGCCCGCGAGCGCATTCATTTCCAGGGGCTGCCCGCACGTATCTGCTGGGTGGGTCTCCAGGACCGCGCGCGCCTGGCGCTGGCGTTTAACGAGATGGTTGCCAGCGGCGAGTTGGAGGCTCCGGTTGTCATCGGCCGCGATCACCTGGACAGCGGCTCGGTGGCCAGCCCCAACCGCGAAACCGAAGCCATGCTGGACGACTCCGATGCCGTATCCGACTGGCCGCTTCTGAACGCTTTGCTGAACACGGCCTCCGGCGCCACCTGGGTGTCTATTCACCACGGTGGCGGTGTGGGTATGGGCTTTTCCCAACACGCCGGTGTTGTCATCGTGTGTGACGGTACCGAGGCCGCACACAGGCGCATTGAGCGCGTACTGTGGAACGATCCGGCCACCGGTGTGATGCGCCATGCCGATGCGGGTTACGATCGCGCCAAGCACTGTGCAAACGCCCAGGGCCTGGATCTGCCCATGGTAAGTGACTGATGTTTTCACGCAGTACACACGCGTACCGGCGCAACAATGGCGCACCCGGGCAACTTTTTTCAGGTTGCAGTTTAACCGGCACTGCAGAGTAAATTTTAATTTTGGTGACTGAAGATATGTATCATCTGGAAATCGATCCCGGCCAATTGAGCCTGGCGCAATTGCGCCGGGTTGCGCGCGAGCCGGTTCGGCTCTCACTGGCGGAAGGTGCCTACCCCGCTATCAAAGCCGCCGCCCACACCGTCGCCCAGGTCATTACCGAGGGGCGCACCGTGTATGGCATCAACACCGGTTTTGGCCTGCTCGCCAATACGCGCATCGAAAAACACGATCTGGAAACACTGCAGCGCGCCATTGTACTGAGCCACGCCGCCGGCACCGGCAGCTTTATGCATGAGGCGACCGTGCGTCTGCTGATGGTGCTGAAAATCAACTCACTCGCACGGGGTTTTTCCGGGGTGCGCCCACTGGTGATCGAGGCGCTAATGCAGCTGGTCAATGCCGGCATTTACCCGGCCATTCCGGAAAAAGGTTCCGTGGGGGCCTCCGGTGACCTGGCGCCGCTTGCCCATATGAGCGTGGTGTTGCTGGGAGAGGGTGAAGTCTTTATTCGCGGCGAGCGCAAGAGCGCGCGTGAGGGCCTGCAGCGCGCCGGCCTGGAGCCCATTACCCTGGCCCCGAAAGAGGGGCTGGCCCTACTGAACGGCACCCAGGCCTCCACCGCGTTTGCCCTGCTCGGCCTGTTTGCCAGCGAAGACCTGTTTGCGGGTGCGCTGGTGGCCGGCGCCATCACGCTGGAGGCCGCCCAGGGTTCACGCCGCCCCTTTGACGACCGCATCCACGCCGCTCGCGGCCAGCGGGCACAGCGGGATGTCGCAACCGCTTATCGGAACCTGCTGGGCGAACGCAGCCAGATCGGCGACTCGCACCTGTCCTGCGAAAAGGTACAGGACCCCTATTCCCTGCGCTGCCAACCTCAGGTCATGGGGGCGTGCCTGCAGCAGATGCGCTTTGCCGCAGAGGTTTTACTGGCCGAAGCCAACGGGGTATCCGACAATCCATTGGTGTTCACCGACGAGGAAAACCCGGAAAACGCCGATATTATTTCCGGCGGCAACTTCCATGCGGAGCCCGTGGCCATGGTGGCCGACAACCTGGCGCTGGCACTGGCGGAAATCGGCGCCCTATCGGAGCGTCGCATGGCACTGTTGATCGATAGCAGCCTGTCGGGCCTGCCGCCTTTTCTGGTGGAGAATGGCGGGGTCAACTCTGGCTTTATGATCGCCCAGGTGACCGCTGCGGCGCTGGCCAGCGAGAATAAATCCCTGGCGCACCCCGCCAGCGTGGACTCCCTGCCCACTTCCGCCAACCAGGAGGACCATGTTTCCATGGCCACCTTTGCCGCTCGCCGCCTGCGCGACATGGCCGATAACACCTGCGGTATCCTCGCGGTGGAAATGCTGGCCGGCTGCCAGGGCCTGGATTTTCGCGCCCCATTGAAATCCACGGAAAAACTCGAAGAAGCCAAGGCAAAACTCCGTGAGCGCGTGCCCTTTTACGACAAAGACCGCTATTTTGCCCCGGATATTGAAGAGTCCAAGCAGCTCTTCAAGCAGGGTACTTACCTGCAATGCATAGATCCCACACTGCTGCCCAGCGGGTCTTAAGCACCCACTGGTACGTTTTGCTTTGATGTGTTATTCATCCAGGAGAACAGGGGTCTTCCCGTTCTCCCTGTATTTCGTGATGTGTTTATTGGTCTGCCACCGGGCCAGACCTTATTCTTTCAGGCACTGAGCCTTCGGCAAGGTTTGAGCCGATTCCCCTCCACCCCATACCAATCCTATCGACCACTGGAACGTGGTAGAACATTTTTTGTACTTTATGATGAAATTTGCGCCAAAAGTGCTAGGCTGAATAATAGAAGTCTCACCTGTCAACAGGCGTGGAGGTCTCGATGAAACCACTGCCCAGGCGGCTGCTTGGTGGCTATGGGTTGGCCATTACCGCGGGACTCTCCCTGTCGGCCTGTAGCGGCACTGGTGCTCCCTGCGCAACCGGCTACCCAGATAGTTATTACAGCTGCAACACTTATTACCATTCACACAACCGCCACGCCTACCCCAACGGTGCATGCCGCAATACGCAAAATAGGGGCGACAACACCCATCGTCGGGGCCCCCCTCGGGCGCGCTACAGGGGCTATCCGCTTGCTCTGCCCGATCCACCTCTGCGCGCCAGACCTTATTGATCATGCAATTCTGTGTCTGCCTGGCTGGCACACAAAAGGGGCTTGGCCCCACCGGCAAAGCCTCTCGGGGGGAAATTTCGCTTACCGGAGATTGCACTTATGAATAGAGTTGCTAAGACGGCGATCATCGCCACCACGGTATGCACAGCCCTCACTCTGGGCGCCTGCGCTACCGATGGCTACTACTACACCTCCTCTTATAGTTACCCTTACGGTACCCCCAATTACTATCCATCGAGCAACGTTTATCTCTCCTACCGGACACCGGTTTACCAGTACTACCGGTCCACACCGCGCTACCGCTACTATTATGCTGGCGCCTATCCCTATTACCGCGCTTTGCCCGCCTATCGCGGCAACGCCCGCTACCGGGCCAGGCACTATTACCGCGGGCTGCCCTACTACAACCGTTTCTACTCTCCCCGATCATCCCACCTGCGCTATCGCGCTTACCATCGCGGGTATCGCGGCTATCATGGGCACCGTGGATATCGCGGCTACCGGGGCCATCACGGACACCATCACCACGCAAGGCACTAGCTATCCGAGTTACCAAACCCCCACCAGTGCGCATCCGCAGTGGTGGGGGTGCCAACAAAACAATGAGGGGCCATGGGCGAACAAAGCTCTTCGCAGGAAAACCAATACCGGGGAATTGCGGTCCGATTTGCCGTTTTTTCGCAGCCATCTGCTCCATTCAGACTTGTCTCTGCCTGACCTGACAAGATTCACCGCCGGGTCGATCACCCGGGGCTCAATCCCTTAGCCTTTCCCAGCCATACACGCGTCAACAGGGTATGCAGCCTCTGCCTGTTCGCCCGAATGGGAACGACGATACATGGCCCCGAGCTGGCGCAGTCTCTGCGCTCTCTCAACGGCATCCAGGGCTCCCAGACGTTGGGCAGCAGTGTAAAAGGCTTCCCAGCTGCCGCTTTCAAGATACAGCTGGCGAAACGCCGGCACCTGGGATTCATACTCAGCGGCCAGCGCCAGGGTGGCGTTATTGGTTTTTTCTATATACACCCGATAGCGTTCAGGGTTAGGCCAGTTGGCCGCTATTGTTCGATAACACCGACGCAGGCGTTTGAGCACCTGCGCTTTCTGTTTCCGCTTGAAATCGACCGGTTCCGAAGTGTGGTAAATGGACTCCAGCTGCCGGCGTGCCGTCACCATCAGTTCTCGCACGGCCATTGTCTCGGTGCGTAACTCGGCGGCGGAGCTGGTCAACCCCTGACTTTTAAGCCAGCCTGGCACGGCGATTTCTGATACCGCCGTGGCGAAACTTTCATTGAACTGGGTATCCCCGGCAATATACACGCGTCGGTGTGCCAGTTCGTGAAACAACAGTCCTGCCAGTCGCTCCGGGGACCAGTTCACAAAGCTCGACAACGCCGGGTCATCGAACCAGCCGAGGGTACTGTAGGCGGGTACTGCGCCCAAATACACATCATACCCCTGTGCGCGCAGTTGATCGGCCTTGGCCACGGCAGCGGATTTGCGGAAATACCCCCGGTAGCTGGCGCAGCCCGCTATGGGATAACACCAACGCTTGGGGGCAAGAGAAAATTCAGGGGCAGCGAGCACATTCCAGATAGGGTAATCACTGTCGAGGGCCACATAGGAACCGTAGGCTTCGCCCACGGGCAGCCGCAACTCCCGCGCAGCGTAGGCCCGTATTTCCTGTATCAAGCGCAGCTGCTCAAGCAGACGCTCGTCGGTGCCGGGCTCCTCAAGCAATGCCTCGATCGACTGCCGGGCGGAGAGGATACGCCACTGGCCAGCGGCAGCCTGTGTGTAGTAACCAATGGTTTCACAGCCACTCAGTAGCCAAGATGCAGCGATCAGTGCCCAGGCACGATAAGCTCCAGGGCGCTCTGGCAATTTCGGGATGGCAATACTGATATACACTCTTTTTCCTGCTTGCGTTTTTCTGAGACGTTGAAACCTGCGCATCCATTTCCGCCCGATCACGGGTCTCCAAAGGGTATAGCATGGTACCGATCAACGCAGCCCTGACGGTCTTTGCACTGGTGTTCGCCGCCATTGCCTGGTTGCGGCTGCTGCGCATCGGCTTTGCCGATGGCAATCTGAGCGGATTGCTGGCCCTGTTTATACCACCACTGGCGCTGTTATTGCTCCTGCCCCGTTGGCGCGAGGAGACAGAGCTGTTCCTGCTGGTGGGCGCTTCCTGCGGCAGCCTGCTGCTGGGGCAGTGGTTGCAATGAATCCTTGTGTCGGGGAAAACCACACCCCGGTTGATTCAGGTCAAGGAACCCACCCACCCGGGCCATACACTGGATGGGTGAAATATTGGCATAGGAGAGAGAGATGGGGGCTTTAGTGGATCTATTTACCAGCTTTTCCGGCCTGCTCAGCCTGGCCGTCATCGGGTTCATGCTCCTTATGGCGGTTTTCCTGTTCCGCTGGGTTAGCAACAATGTGGAAAAGGCGGTGGCAGAGCAGGAAAATAGGGCACAGGACTCTAAACCCAGCCTGGACAAGCAGGCTGACACCGCTGTGTCTCTCTGAAGCTGAGACCCCTACCTAAGCGGTGCCGTGGTCACAATGGATTGCGGGCTTATAACCTTGGCAATTCCCGCCCGACCTGAAAAAAGCCGCAAGCCAGCTCAAACAAAATGCACTGCGCCATTGCCGTATGGCACCAACAGGCAAGGGCAGAAGTACCTGTTGTACAAGATCATTCACTCAGGCACATACGCGCAAAAGCACTGGCCCCGCCTGCAAGGCTCCAATTGTATGGCCAGGGTCACTGCCGGCAACAATGATGGCAAAGTGGAGGTTTAGCCAGCCAAACCGTGCGCTGCTTAACCTACGCCCTGAGCATCCCATTGCACGATCACTCCCCGCAATAGGCTGGACCAGCTTACACCTGACCCAAGAGCGTGAATAACAACCAACCCCCACCATACCCGAGCAGATCACAAGCTGCCTGGATACTATCTTGCCAAGTCAGATTATCGACGTAAACTTCGGACCGGCATCTGGACGCAGAAATGCTTCCGAGAAAGTAATCAGGATATTCGTTACCATGGTCAACACTATATAAACGCCAAGTCTTATGATCCCAAAAATCACCATATTTTATCTCCTTGTTTTTATTACGTTGATTACCCTGAGATGGATGCGGCCAAACATTGTCACCCTTGTAGCATTCAGTTGGTTTGGTCCATTTCCAGAGGAAGGAGAGCTTTTGTCCAGCTTTAAGGCGAAAAGAATAAGGTATGCTTTCAGCTGGATAGTTCAATTTGCAGCCTATTTTTCTCTCTTAACCATTCTTGGCATCTGTTTTAAAAGCTATTTCAACGAGACATTTTGTCTCTTGGCCAGCTTTGCAGGAATAATTGGGGGTGGAATGGCGCTTCTAGCCTGTATCGGGTTCTCAGTCTCATGGCTTAAAACTATCATTATTGGCCCCAACCCTAAATGTGAATGCCTGGCAGAATATGAAATATAAACTTAACCAAGCCAAACCTTTACCAGCAATGCCGGCTGGGCCTGTACTACGCAGCTTCTTTGCTCCATTTCAGCCCGTGTTGGTGGCATTGGTTTTATTCAGTTCAGATCAATAGAGTTTCAGTTGGAAAGCGTTAGATGATTGACAAAAAGGGCTATATAAACGTCAGCGGTTCGCCGATTTATTACGAGCTATCCGGCAACCCTAATGGTGAGCCACTGGTACTGCTGCATGGAGGCCTGGGTTCGATCGGCGACCTGACGCCATTGTATAAATACATTGCTCCTGACTATTCATTAATAAGCATGGATTTTCGTGGTCATGGAAAGTCGCCGTTGAATGGAGCCTCGCTGAGTTATGAACAGTACCAGAGTGATGTCCAAGAGGTGCTTTCTCACCTTGGTATTAAACGGTACTCACTATTTGGTTTTAGTGATGGCGGCATTGTAGGTTATCGACTGGCGGCACAACAGCCAGAAAGTATTATTTGCTTGATCACACTTGGCTCGCAATGGCGTTTAGAAACTAATGACCCATCTATTGAGCTATTGCGTGGACTAACAGCTGAGTTTTGGGCTGAAAGGTTTCCTGCTGAGGTAGATTTCTACAACGCTTCCAATCCAAAACCAGACCTCAAGAAGCTTGTTGATGCAGTAAAACCCGTATGGCTTGATACTACAGAGTCTGGTTATCCGTGTGATCTGGTCGAAAGCATTGCTTGTCCGAGCCTTATTATTCGAGGAGACAATGATTTTCTCTTCTCACTCAATGAGGCGGCATTCTTAAAAACCAAAATATCCGGTGCTGATTTTGCCAATATTCCATTTACAGAGCATGCATCTCATCAGGAATCACCGGAGTTGGTGGGTACAATTGTGAAACAATTTCTTTCTCAGCAAAAAGCCTAACAAGTACCTAAGAGAGCAGGGGTGACTACCACCCCTGATATGCCGAAAATGGCTACGCAGCCGGTAGGAATGCAACTTGGTGTCGCCTAAAGCTTCATATTCATTGCAGTCTTTGCAAAAAGCACATACTGTAGACCTGCTGCCCTAGTGCCCAGCCACTTCACCGGCGCAGTCAAACAATAATAAATAGATAACCAATACCGCAACGATCATTTTTTACCCCGCGAGTCGCCCCATAACGGCAGTGCCCGCGAGGAATCCATACGCAAAACACATAAACAAAAAAAGGCCGTATCATGACCGCGTAAATGATAGAAAAACGCCACCTCCCAGTGCCCTCACACCGAGAGATGGCTAACCCCAATAGATAACGTACTATCTAGCGAGGCTGTCTTGAATGATACGCCATACACTCGTTCGTCTTCAATAAACGTCTCCCTGAAGGCGAGCTTTTCGAGTCACTTCCGCCCCCGGCGGCGGAGTGTGCTGTGGCGTTGCGTGATGATTGGTGTGGTCTTTTACTTCAGCCGCGCACCGCCTTTCTGGCTAGCGCGCCCTGCATATTTCCCTTTGTTTTTTTCCACATGGACTACGCCTGCGGCGGGAGAAACCGTACAAAGCGCTGTGCTTTTTCTGCACCTTTCCGTCACAGGCGACTCAAGGAGCCTATAAAAATGCCTATATTACCCTGTCGATTGTTTCAGCCAGTGGAGCTGGGGGATTATTTTACCTTCACGCTGGTCGCCATCAAAGAGAACGCGGTAGACCTGCATATTGCACCCGGCAGGGGCAACCGGGTGATGCGCGCCGTGCACCTCCTGCAATGGTTGGATGAGACCTGGGCGCTGGACGAAGTCTGTGCACTGGAGGAAGGCCCAATTGATCAGCCTCCAGCCATCATCAGGCCGTTCAAACCGCGCCCCGATAAGAAGCCGGAGCGCTGAGCGGCAGTGTGAACGCCTCGAAAATCGGTACAGCCCCAAGCAGCACCACCAACGCTTACCTTCCTGTGCTGTCACGGCGGGGAGGTCAGCGCAGTCAATATGGCAAGCCAGTGCTTTTCTCCTCCGCGCTGGTGGTGCTGTAAATACGCAAAGCTTGGTAGCTGCAGGCGGCGCTGCCGTGGCACCGGAAAGGTGTGTCAACGGGCGAGAGGGAGAACACCTCGCAATACGCCTATCTGGATAGTGGTGCAGTTTTACAGGCAATATGACCAGATACGAGTGATCATTTCGATCACTGTGACCGATATTTTTGAGAGGCGGGTAGCTTTCCCTAAAAAGTGAATAAATCCAATGGGTTACATTCATGGGTGATTTTTGGGATACTGGTCGTAGTGATCAATATTCCAGGGGGCTCGATAGTACTAAGTTGTCGTATCTGATTGATCCACAGTCATTTTTTAATAGTTTGGCGTGAAAAGAATCCAGAAATACTGGTCATGGTGATCAGTATACAAATGTTATGTGTAAGACCATGAAAAGAATCGCCATAGCTGTTTTACTGTTTTCGAGCATTCCGCACATGCATGCCTGTGTGTCATTGAGATTGCCTTCTACGAAGGCATCAAAGCAATAGAACAGAAATACCCTGAAATGAAAATCGAAAAAAGAGACTTTGAAGTTATTGCAGTAAAAGAAGGTTGGGCTGTATTACGTAAAGTAACGGAGTCCACCAAAAGAGGCGGCGGTAGCCCTGAAGCCATCGTACATAAAGATTCATGCGAAGTGCTGCGTGTATCCCTATCGCGATAAATGCATAACCGTAAAGGCAATCGGACGCTTACGGCGCCGTTGCTTTAGGCCCTAAGCATCATGTAAGGAGACAGTAATGCCACTAGTAAAATATAAAGATCAAATATCCTCCATCGGTGCAATTGCTACATCTTTGGGTGTAATTATGGCTTTGACTGTGGCCGTTGTTGACTTGACCAAAACTAAGAGGCCGGATTTACAATTGTCCTACTCAGAAACTGTAGGGAACAGTAAAACATTTTTTGTGTACAATGCGGGGGATGCTCCCTGCGTGGATTTCCATATAAGCTATGAAGATCGTTTTATTGGCGTCCGTCATATAGTTAATTACGAGACTGCAAACATTGTAAATGCAAAAGTTTCTTTTGATACCGTGAGCATGCCAGCTAAAGCGTCGTATAGTATTGGAAATTGCTCTGAAAGCAGTTGTGAAATTCAGATTGGTTATCTTCCAATTGAAAAATTATTTGCTCTAGAGTTAAAAATTCCTGTGGATAGCGCGATTTCGGCAGGCCAGACTTCTAACTTTACTGCGTCTTGCACAGTGCACTCTGAAAGTATCGAGGTGCCTATTCATGCCTAACAATGAGCTGCAGGCCAACGGCCAACTTTGTGCGCGGGTAAGTGCGGTGTTTTGCATCATTATGAGCGAGATTCGAGCAAGGATTAATGGGCCAAGGCCTCCGTTCTACATCTTAGCTGAGGAAATATGGCCCGGAGAGGATTTTGACTCTTATGGCGACTCTCAAACACCGGAGTCAGAGTCGTGGACTGAACTTACAATTATTAATAGTAAAAATACTTCGCAGAGAATTCATGTTGATCCGGAATCTAGAAACCTATTGGTATTAGCAGTAAGGTCAGAAGTACAAGAGTTAGCTCAACGTGCAGCTCAATTTATTGTTAAAAATTGTAGTGGCGAGATGCTTGGTCATGCATAACAAGCGCATCAAGAGCGACGCTCGTACCTCGTGCGCCTTATGCGGGCGTTACTTGCCATAAATCATGAATATCTACGAAGAAGAATTAGAAGGCAGAGAGTTCGACTGGTTCGCTATAGATAGTGAAGGAAATATCGGCTTATTCTCTACCGCTGGCGAAGGAACGATTCCAGACCCAGTAATGGAGGCTTACTCTGAGCATGATAATATTTCAGAACAGCTCGAATCGCCTAATTGGGGTAGTTCTGAAGTTTGGTCAGATTATGCTGCACTGGGGCTATTTGTTTACGATTGGGATCTACCCGGTGGGCCGTATAAACGAGAGCGTACACCCTCTAAAGTTATGAATAACGAATTCAAAACAAAATTATTAAGTATGGATAGTCTTTATAGTTTTCCCATTAAGTTTGTGGAGCGCGGATTCAACCTTGAAGCGCATACCATTTATGCGGCTTGTGCCGCCAAGTAATTATCCATTAAATCTTCTGGTGTTTCAAAGCCTAATGTTTTCCTTGGGCGGTTATTTAAATCGCGTACCACTGCATCAACCTCTCCCTGAGTTATCTTTTTAAAGTCCGTACTCTTGGGCCAATATTGGCGCAACAAGCCATTCGTATTCTCGTTCAAACCACGTTCCCAGGAGTGGTAAGGGTGCGCGAAATAAACCTGCATTCCAAGCTTCTTAGTAATTTTTTCGTGATAGGCAAACTCTTTACCATTGTCCGCCGTGATCGTATGCAATGCCGCCGTATACGGCTTCAGCAGAGCTATAGTGGCCTCTGTCACCGCCTCTGCACTTTTGTTCTCCACTTGTGCAGATAAGGTAAACTGCGTTACGCGCTCTACAACAGTCACCAGAGCGCCACTATGTCCCCTGCCAATGACAGTTTCAATTTCCCAGTCGCCAACCCGACTCTTCGCATCTAGCGCCACCGGGCGCTCATCGATACTTATACGGTTCCTGAGTTGGCCGCGATTGGTTTTACCATTGCTTCGCTTGTGATACTTTCTACCGTGCCGCCGGAGGTTCATGAACAGTTCGCCACCCCTCGCCTTGTCGGTCCACACATGTTGATAGATGCGCTCATGGCTCAACAGTGTCAAGTGCTCCTTAAGCAGCCAGCCTGAGATTTGCTCCGGGCTCCATTTTGCAGCAAGCTTATCCTCGACTAAGTTTGTCAGCTCTGGGATTATCTTTGTTGCTTTTCTGGCCTCTTCACGACTCATGAGCGCAAACTTCTGGGCTTACTTGTTCCGATACCCGCGCTGACCACTATTTCGCGCTAACTCCCTCAACATCGTTAATTGGCTCATACCTACAGCCGTTGCAGTCTCTGCCTGTGAAAAATTGCTTTTCTTGAACGCCACAATCTGGCATCTTTGCTCATAGGGTGGTTACCTGTAGTGTCTCATTGCATATCTCTTGCCGGAGAAAAAGCACAAAGCCTACGATCAACTGGCCGCCTTTTCTAGCCCTATTAAGATACACACTTACAAGTTGAATCTGGGTTGACATTTGCTCTAACTTAAAATAATTTAATATTTCGTATCACAGTACGCAACAATAATTTTACAAGGAAAGAAAATGAATATGAAAATATGTCCTATCTTGGCAGCACCTTTAATAACATCACTTGCCTACGGTGAAATTCATAATACGCAACTTATTAGTGAAATTAATTTCCCAGATCCTCAATTTGAATCTTGTGTTTTAGGCCATGGGGCAACCTACATTAAAGATTTAAAATCGTTAAGCTGTATAAAAATGGATATTTCCAGCACAATAGGTATAGAGAAATTAACTGCATTGGAGGCTATTTCTTTTCATTCCAATCAAATAGAAATAATTGATGTAAGTAATAATACTGAGCTAACAGAAATATCTATAACCTCTAATCATCTGACTGAAATTGATTTATCTAAGAACCCTAAGCTGGAATTTGTTAATCTCTTTAATAATGAGATTAGAGATATTGATTTACACGGAAAAACAGCACTAAAGGAAGTTATTCTTTATTACAACAAATTGACTGGAGTTAACTTAAAAGACAACCCTTTATTAGAAAACGCTGTACTTTCACATAATCAGCTGAATCTGGTAAATATCAGCAATAACTCTAACCTCAAATACCTTTCTTTAGATTCTAACGAACTGGAAAGTATAGATCTAACAACAAATCCATCGCTAATAAATATTTCTCTTGACTACAACAACTTAACCGAAATAGATGTAAGCGGAAACTTTAATGTCTGGGAGCTTTACCTTACGAATAATAAATTAACTGAGCTAGATGTATCAAACAATTTGGAGCTGAAACGTCTTGCCATTCAAAATAATGAACTTACATGTGAAAATATTCTAGAGATAGATACAATCATTCCAAAAGCTATTATCTCAAGTGATACTGGTTGTCGTTAGAGGGCAGCAGAGAGTTACTAGTAAAGCAGGAGGGAAGAATATCCCTCTGCCAGGATCGTATGAGGCATGGATGCCGATTACGAGCGTACAAGAATGTATTCACAGCGTATCCTGGGAGAGGGGTGTTCTTTCCTTCCGACCCGGTAGTATGTAGCATCCGTAGTCAACGCACGGCTACAAAAAACAGAGGACCGACTCGGCAGTTCAACCACTTGAAATACAGGCCGTTTTGCCGGTTTTTTTAAACACGGCAAATAATAGGCCTTGGGAGCTAGGCTTTTTGATCTCTAAAAAGGAAATTGATCAGCTATCGCTGTGGGCGTTGTTGCCCTCCGCATCGCGCACGACCTCAGCCAATATCTTTACTGCCTGGCCCGGCTGCAGGCGCTCGGCGCCACGCACGATGACCCGGTCGCCACTAGCGAGGTCTCCATGCACGGTAATCCACTCGCCATCGCCACTGCCGATACGCACAGACAGGCGTTCTGCCTTGTCGCCCTCACCCACCCGGTAAACAAAGGTATCACCATTGCGCAATACCAGTGCATCCCGCGGTACGGCCAGGATGGCGCGCGCCTCCGACAGGGGTACGGCCACCTGCACCGGCATCCCCACAATCCAGTCCCATTGCTGCGGCGCGCTCTGCGGCAGTTGTACCATCAGCTTGGCCCGGCGGGAATGGTCGCTGGCCACGGGCACAAACTGCCGCACCTGGCCGGTAAATAGCCGCGCTCTGGCGCGCTCCCCCTCGGAACGGGACACCACATCGCTGCGCACGGCAATGGTGTCACCGGCATTGATCAATGGCAGTGCCGCCAGGGGGATATCTGCCTCCACTTCCAGTTGAGACATATCCAGCGCGCGCAACAGTTCGGAGCCGGTGCGCACATATTCTCCCGCCTGCAATTCCCGGCTCACCACCAAAGCGTCAAATGGTGCATCGATGGTGGTTTTGGAGCGTTCATAGGCGCGCCTGTCCCGCTCGATCTGCGCGGCCAACAGGTCCTGTGCCATGGCCTCGCGCTCGGCCTGCTGTTCCTCCAGCGCCGCGCGGGAGGTGCTGTTGGTTTCCGCCAGCTTGCTCAAGCGTTGCAACTGCGCATCCATATAGGTGAGGCGGGCCTGTAACTGGGCAATACGGCTCTCGCTGTTGCGCAGCTGCAACCGCCAGTGCGTGGCATCCAGTTGCGCCAGACGCTCGCCCTTTTTTACCAGGCTGCCGGGCTCGGCGACAAATTCCAGCACACCATCCAACTCAGAGGAGATCCGGACATCGCGGCGGCTCACCACCTGACCGGCAGACCACTGGCTCGGTGCCATCTCGCGTGTTTGCGCCCGGTCCACAGTGACCACCACCGCGCCGCGCTGGGCCAGGGCCGGGCCGGCTGCGATCAGGGACAGAGCCATTGCGGCCAAGAACGGTTTCATCGGGAACTCCTCACGGCCAGTTTCTGGCGCAGGCGGGTGAATTGCGGCAGGGGCAGCTGTCCGAGCTGCAACAGGGCCGGCAATAAAATCAGGGTAAACAGAGTGCTGACCGCCATACCACCGACAATCACTGCGGCCAGACCGCGGTAGATCACACTGCCCTCGCCGGGCGCGACCAACAATGGCAGCATGCCGAATACACTGGTCAGGGTGCTCATAAAAATGGGGCGCAGGCGCAAACGCAGTGCCTGCTCCACCGCCGCCACCCGGGTGGCGCCGGCCTCTTCCGCGGCGCGAGTCTGGTGTACCAGCAGGATAGCGTTGTTGACCACCAGGCCCAGTAAAATGACAAAGCCGATCATGGTCAGCAGATCCAATGGCTGGAAGCTCACCAGGTTTAGCAGTCGCAGTGCCAGCACACCGCCAACCGTGGCGAGAGGTACCGTTAACAGTACCAGACCGGCATCGCGCAGGGAGCGGAACAGGGCGCTCATCAACAGGAACAGGATCAGCAGTGCCAGAATAAAATTCTGTGAGAGCGACACCAGTGCCTTGTCCAGGTCACTGGCGTTACCACCCACCAGGATGCTGCCATCAGCGGGCAGGACCGCGCGAATCCTTGGCAGTACTTCCGCCTCCAGTTGTGCGCGCACCTCCTCCAGGGACACATCGTCCGGCGGCACGATATTTAAGGTTACTGTGCGGCGGCCATCCACCCGACGCAGACTGCCCGGACCCACGGTGCGCTCCACGCTGGCGAGTTGGTTCAAAGTCACTACCTCACCGCGCGGGGTGACCAGCGGCGTGTTCTGTAACTGCTCCGGGGTACGCCAGGACTGCGCCTTAAAGATCACATCCAGACGCTTCTCGCCATCGAAATACTCCCCCACATAGAGGCCGTTGCCGAGGGTGCGGATCAAACTGCCCATATCCTGGCGATTCCAGCCCTGCTCCAACATGGCGCGGTCATTGGGGCGCACCGTCAGCTCAGGCTCCGACAGGGACAGTCCCGGATTGGTCTGCACCGGCGTACCCGGCATGATCTCTTCCATCACCGCCACACCGCGGGTGGCGGCGCGCATCAGGCCATCCGCGTCGCGGGACTGCAGATGCAGGGCAATGCGCCGGTCGCCGCCAAACTGGCCGAACAGGTTGCCGCGCGCGGCAAAGCCCTGGAAGTCGGGAATATCCACCAGGATCTCCTCGCGCAACAGGCGCTCCATTTCCTTGGCCTGATTCATATCCTTTACGCGCACCCCCATGGTGCCACCGTTGGGCCAGGAAATAATGTAATAGTTCTTCAGCGCCGGTTCGCGTTCACCACGCATATAAGGCGCCATACGCCGGTCCAGTTCATTGACAATTTCCTTTTCGATGGTTTTGGTATTGGTGGATGAAGGGAAATTCATCCACACATCCACTGCGTCCCGTTTTACCGGCGGCAGGTAATCCAGTTTGGGCAAAAGGAGGTAAGTGGCGGCAACAGGTATCACCAGGAAACCACCGATCACCTGCCAGCGGCGCGCGCGGGTGCTGGTCAGTGCCATTATCCGCGCGGTGATTTTTTCCCAGATGCGCGCCAGGCGGTCCTCGCTGGCAACCGGCGGCAGCCACAGCTTTGCCGCGAGCGGCACTATGGCCACGGCCGCCAATAGGGAGAAGACCACAGCCACGGCAATCGTCAGGGCCAGGTCACCGAACACCTGGCCCTCGACACTGTCGAGGAAAAATACCGGCAGGAAGATCGCCACGGTCGTCGCCGTACTGGCCAGCAGCGCACCCCAAACCTGGGCTGCACCCTGCTCCGAGGCCTCCTGGGGCCCGAGCCCTTTTTCCCGCAGGCGCACAATATTTTCCAGCACAACAATCGCGGCATCGAGCACCATCCCGGTGGCGAAGGCGAGACCGGCAAGGGAAATCACATTCACACTGCGCCCGGCGGCAGACAGAACCACAAAGGTGGAGAGCAGGGAGATGGGAATGGCGGCGGCCACGATCAAAGTCGCACGCAGGCGCCGCATAAACCACCAGAGTACGCCCACTGCCAGCAGGATACCCAGTACCAGGTTGCCGCCGAGCAGGTTCAGGGCACGGTAGACAAAGATCGACGCGTCGAAGGACTGCACCAGCACCAGTTGCTCAGTCTTCAACTTGGTGGCATTCAGCTCGGCAACTTTCTGTTTCACCCGCTCCAGGGTGGCGAGCATATTGGCGTCATTGGTGCGATTGATCCGCATGGACACCGCCGGGTTGCCGTTTTGCGTGGTCACCCCGCGGGATTCGGACTGGCCCACGCGCACCTCGGCGATATCGCCGAGGCGCACCGGCTGTCCATCGCGCCACTCCAGCACCAGTTTGGATAAATCATCGGGCCGGTACTCGCCGACAAAACGCAGGGTGTAGCGGCGCCGCCCTACATCGGTAAAGCCGCCGGAGACATCCCGCGCCGAGGCCAGCTGACGGCTGATCGCCGGTAGCTGGATGCCCAAGTCCGCCGCTTTCCAGGGGTCGAATATAACCTGCAATTCTTCCTGCGCGGCGCGGCCGGACTGGGCCTGTACACTGGCAACGCCGGGCACGGATTCCAGTTCCGGGCGCAGCATATCCTCGATCAGGCCGGCGTAATCATCCAGGTGTTTGGGATTGCCGGGCAGTTTCTGTAAAAAGAAGTAAGTGAGTGCGGTGGCATCGCCACCCCAACCACCGAGCATCACCCGCGGCGGCTCCGCATCCCGCGGCAGCGGTGGCAGGCTGCTCATGCGGTTGATCACATCGATCAACACCTTGTCCATATCGGTGCTCCTGGTGAACTCCAGGTTCACCGAGGCACCGCCGCGACCGGCGTTGACCTGCATTCTCTCCAGGCCGGTGAGGCCCTGCAGTACCGATTCTATCGGCTCGACAATTTCCGCCTCCACTTCCTTGGGCGCCGCGGCGCGCCAGCTGGCCTGGATGGTAATACGCGGATTTTCAATATCGGGGAAAAGTTGCACCGGCAGGCGGCTGGCGAGAAAGGCACCCAGCAATACGGCCAACACGACCGCCACACCGGCGGCGGCGGGGTTTTTCAGCGCGGCTCTTGTCAGTGCCATTCCGGTGGTCCTTGTTTTTTATTGGCATCAAAGGCTAATGTATTAACAATTGCAGACAAGGGCTTTGCGGCTAATCGACCGGAGTTGTCGACCAAGCCATAGATGATATTTTTACTGGCACTGCGCCTGGGTTACAAAAAGTGCTGCACCTTGCTTTTATAGCTGCGGCTCATTTTCAGGCATTCGCCGTTCTCCAAAACCAGATGATATTCGCCGTTAATGTGTGCGCGAATTTCACGTACCCGGCTCAGGTTCACAATGGTGGAGCGGTGAATACGCTGGAATAAGGTTGGGTCCAGCTGCTGTTCCAGCTCCTTCATGGTAATGCGCATCACATGGGTTTCACCACGGGCGTGCACGCACATATAGTCCCCGGCGGCATCAATCCAGTCGATCTCGCGCGCCGGTACCAGGGTGATCTTGCCGGAATCCTTCACCGCGATCTTATCCGGATAGGCACTACTGGCAATCTGACCACTCACCAGCTTCTGCTCCAGCACCTCGGGAGATTGCCGGGTCAAATCCGCCACCGCCTCCAGCAGCTGCTCCCGTTGCAGGGCAATATCCGCTGTGGCAATTTTTTCCTGCACGCGGTCCAGTGCCAGCTCCAGGCGCTCCTCCTCAATGGGCTTTAACACATAGTCCACAGCATTGATTTCGAAAGCCTTCACCGCATACTGGTCGTAGGCGGTCACGAACACCACCTGTGGCAGCTGTTCCATGGGAATCTGCTGCACCAGCTGCAGGCCGTTGATACCCGGCATCTGGATATCCACAAAAGCCACATCCGGTTTCAGTTTGAGGATCTTTTGCAGAGCCTCGCGCCCATTGCCACACTCAGCGATCACCTCCACACCGGGCATCTGCGCCAGGCGCAGGCGCAACCCGCGGCGCGCCAGGGGTTCGTCATCGACAATAATTGCGGTCAGGCTTTCATCAACTGCGCTCATTTCTTTATTCCTGTTCGTAGGGGATGCGAATATTCACCGACAGGCCACCCCCGGTCCGGTTGCCGAAACGCACCCTCTGGTCATCGCCAAACAGTGCCTGCAGGCGCTCACAGGTGTTGCGAATACCCACACCACCGCCCTTGCCAATCCGGCGCAGTGTCTCTTCCGACATACCGGGGCCATTGTCGCTGACCTCCAGTAATAACTCCCCGGCGAAAACCCGCGCCTTGATACTGATCTCACCGCCCCACTCCCGCTGCGAGATACCGTATTTAATCGCGTTTTCCACCAATGGCTGCAGCAGCAGACTCGGCACCAGGGCGCGGGGCGATTCTCCCAGCAACTCCAGGCGCACACCCAACCGGTCGTCAAAACGCACCTTTTCGATATCCAGATAGAGCATCAGTGCCTCCACCTCCTTGGCCAGGGTGACCTTCTGCATCGGGTCATTGTCCAGAGAGTGGCGCAGAAACTGCGACAGGCGCGTCACCATGGTATTGGCGGTGCGCCCTTCGCTATCGAGGATCAGTGTGGAAATGGCGTTCAGGGTGTTAAACAGGAAATGGGGATTCAACTGGTAGCGCAACATTTTCAACTGGGCCTGGTGCGCCATCGCCTCCGCGCGCAGGATCTTGGCCTGCTGGGTCTGGGAAGCGCGGTAATACTTAATGCCGTAATAGAGCGCTGCCCAGGTGGTGAGAATCAGGAAGGAATAGGAAAACCAATAGGTGGCCAGCACCGCCGGGTGCTCTTCACTCTTGTTGCCGTAAAGCCACAGGGAACCACTGAACTTGATCGCCGCCCACACAGCCGCCACCACCAGCACCAGCAGCAAAGAGCCCAGAAAGCGGGTAGCCGGCGGTCTGTTCCAGAGACGCTGGAAACCCGCGTGCATAGCCTCACTCAGGAGCACCCCGGTGGCCGTGGCCACGGCGATGTAGCCCATGTGTAACCAGTGGTCCTTAACCCAGAAAAAACTGCCCACAAAAGTCAGCAGGGTGTAGCCGCCCCAACCACTGAGCTGCAGGGCCCAGTACTTGGACCGGTGACTGGACAGGCGCCGTGAAAGCCACTGAAATGCTATGTTTCCCATAATCTCCCGCTGGCAGGTATGAAAAAGGCGTCGATTTGACACCGTTGTATGGATTCATACTAAATGGCACAGATCGCCAGCGAAACACCAACCGGCGCAGCACAGGGACAAACTGCCGCATGGCATTCTGGTTATTCAAATCCGAGCCCAACGAATACAGTCTGCAGGACCTCGCCGCCGAGCCAGGTGGCCGCGGTTGCTGGGATGGAATTCGCAACTACCAGGCGCGCAACTACCTGCGCGACCGGGTCGCGCTCGGCGATGGGGTGCTGTTCTATCACAGCGCCTGCAAGCAACCCGCGGTGGTAGGCACCGCCGAGGTCGTGCGCGCCGCCTACCCGGACCCGGCCCAGTTCGACCCCGACAGCCGCTACTTCGACCCCAAGGCCAGCACCGACAAGCCCCGCTGGTATTGTGTGGACCTGACCTGGCGCGGTCAGTTTGCGCAACCATTGCCCCTTATCGAAATCAGGAAAAACCCGCAACTCACAGAGATGGTACTGGTGAAACAGGGGCGCCTGTCGATCCAGCCGGTACGCAAAGCGGAGTGGGAGACCATCCTGGCGTTGGGCGGTCTCTGAAGCTGTCGCGGCACCCGCGGCGCCGCGACAGGGTATTCACTCCTGTTTGGGGGAATCGCGACCCACGCTGTACCAATCCAGCTTGCGGGTCAGCACCATGGTGCAGCCGAGTACCGCGAACACCAGCACTGACCCCATCAGCAGGGCATAGTCCTCGGCGCTGAGCAGGCCATAGAGCAATCCGTACAGGGCCGCCAGCAACGCGGAAAAGCCCAGCCCCCGCCGCCAACTGCGCAGTACCGAGCTGGTGTAGAAACCAATCAGGCCCACGCACACAGCGGCGGACAGCCCATAGGCCAGGGCGAAGGCAATGTGCTCAGCAAGCGATAACAGCAACAGGTAAAACAGCGCCAGTGCCAGACCCACCAGCGCGTATTGCACCGGGTGCACCGCCAGACGCTTCAAAATCTCAAACAGGAAAAAGGTGGCGAACGTCAGGGCGAGAAACAGCAGCGCGTATTTAATCGCACGGTCGGTTTTCAGGTACCGGTTAACCGGATCGAGGAAACTGACTCCGAAACTGCGATTGCGCAGGCCGGCACACTCACTCTCCTGCCCACAGCCTTGCAGCACTTCCTCCAGGTTGGTGGCAAAGAAACTGGTCTGCCACTCTGCGCTGAAACCGCGCTCGGTCACCTCGCGGCGGCTGGGCAGATACTCGCCCACAAAGCTGGGGTGCGGCCAGTCGGCACTCAGCATCACCTGGCTGTCGCGACCTACCGGCACCAGTTGCAGCTGCTCTGTGCCCTGCAGATTGAGATCGAAGGCAAACTCCAGGGTCTGGCCGCCCTCGCGCTCCAGCGCCGGCAATACTGCGTGCACGCCGGCACCGAGTATGGGGGCGCCGCTGCCGGGGGCAAACGCCAGGGCTTTACCATTCAGATGCAATTTCAAGCCGTTGCGGATACCGCGAATATCGCTGATACCAACAGCGAGAAACGGTGTCTCAAAACGGTACTGGTCCAACTTATCCCCCAGCCCCAGGCGCGCCGGCGTGCGGAACAGACCACCGACCCGGCTATCACTGTGGTACAGGAGGGCCTTGTAGATGCCCCTTGCGCGCCATTCGGTGCCAAGTGTCGCATCAAAAGTGAAACGCTCCGGTAAAAAATACAGGTGCCCGCTCATTTCCCGCTGCTCCTGATACTGCTCACCGGTGCGGTCATGGATTTTCAACCGCTGCACAGTCCTTGTATAAGGCAACACCAGAATGGGCCCGACAACGGTCTGGCTGTAGCTCGAACTGCGGGCAATATCCTGTACTACCTCCCGCTGGTATTGCTGTCGTTCAGAAATCAGTCCGCCGATCATGGTCAGGGGAATCAGCAGCAGCAATATCAAAAGGGCGATGGCACCCAACTTAAAAACCAGGATTCGGTTCATGCTTCAGTCCTCACTGTTGAATTTCGAGCTGCCGAGTCTGAAGCGCCAATATGGGGAATCGATGGGGAGAATAAGGGGAATGGATGGAGACTGTGTGGGGTCTGGTGGGGCGGCCGCGCTGTCTCTCAGGCACCGGGCAGGTCGAGGCGCACCTCAACACCGCCCGCTGCATTGCCGATCGCCAGGGTACCGCCGTGCAACCCGACCACCTCCTGTACAAAATTGAGCCCGAGACCGGTACTTTTGCGCCCGCCGCCGGGCCGCGGCAGTGAATAGAAGCGCTCGGTCAGGCGCGCCAGGGCGTATTCCGGAATCGCCACGCCCTGGTTGTACAGGCAAAGAACAATGTGTGCCCCGCGCCGCTCGGCAACAAAGCGGATCAGGCCGCCGGGGGGCGTGAAGTCCAGTGCATTATCCAACAGGTTAGCCAGTGCCTGGCGCAACAGGAAGCGCTCGCCGCACAGCCGCAGCGCCGGATCCAGCGCCTGTTCTATGCGCACACCGCCGGCGGTGATACGCGCTTGCCGGCCCTGCACCAGCTCTTCCACCAGAGCCGCCAGCGGCACTGCCACCCGCTCCTCCAGGCCCTGGCGCTGCTCCACCTGGGCCAGGTGTAACAGGCGTTCAATCAACTGCTGCAAGCGCCTGCTCTCCCGCTGGATATTGGCCGCGAAACGTCGGCGTTGCGGCGCCGGCAGATCGCTGTCGAGCAGCTCGGCTGCACCGCGAATAGCCGCCAGGGGACTCTTCAATTCGTGGGTCAGGGTATGGACGTAACGCTCCACATAGGCTTTGCCCTCCAACTCGGTGCGCATATGCTCCACAGCCATCGCCAGCTGCCCCAGTTCGCCGCCGGGTAGCCGCGGCAGCTCGGCGCGGCTACCCGCACTGACAGCCTGTGCGTAGCGGGTCAGTTTGCCCAGCGCGCTGCTGAGCCACCAGGACAGCAGCGCGCCGACCAGCAGACCGAGGGCGATCAACCCCACACCAAACCACCGCAGGCGCCGCTGCGATCGCTCAATATAGGGTTGCAGGGTGCGGTTGGGCTTGGCCACCGAGACCACACCGATGATCTGTTCGCCATCGAGGATCGGCGCTGCCACATACATCACCGAGGATTCCGGATTATCCGGATCTTCGTGGGTGGTGCGCGCGCCATAGTCGCCGCGCAGGGTCAGGTAGACATCGTTCCAGCGCGAATAGTCCTGACCCAGGGCCCGGCCGCTGGAATCCAGCAGGACCCTGCCGGAGGCATCGGTGACATAGATACGGTGGTTGACTGCACGCTTGGTCAGCCCCCAGATATTCGCCTGCGGCTGGCGCCGGCCATAGGCCTCGAGCAACTCGGGCCAGTGGCTCTGAGCCAGGCTCCCGGCCTTGACCTCATCGTGCAGAATTTCCGCTAATAGGTTGGCGGTGTCCACCAGGGTTTCCTCGGTGGACTGGCGCACACCGGGTTGGATTTCGTCTGTCACGGTACTCAGTACGAACCAGCCGGCCAGGCCGACGAACAGGAAATAGACCGCAAAGATGCGTATGCCCAGTGGCATCTCAGTGCGCCGAGGAACAGCTGTAACCCAGCCCGCGGTGCGTCTGGATCGGCTTGGCGGCGGGGGACACCACCCGCAGTTTTGCGCGCAGTCCCTTGATATGGCTATCGATATTGCGCTCGTAACCGGCCTCGGGAGCCACCCCCAGGGCGTTGAGCAGTTGCTCGCGGGAAAATACCCGCCCGGGCTGGCCCAGCAGGGTTTCGAGCAGGCGGAATTCATGGCGGGTCAAAGGCAGCAACTGGCCGTGGAAATGGACCTGGTAGCGCAGCAGGTCGATGCGAAAAGGCCCCAGGGGCGCCCCTGCAGTGGGCTTGTCGGTGTGCGGCGCCATGCGCCTGAGGATAACCTTGACCCGCGCCGCCAGTTCGCGCGGACTGAAGGGCTTTACCACATAGTCGTCGGCGCCGATCTCCAGGCCCACCACCCGGTCTATCTCCGCGTTGCGTGCGGTGAGGAAGATGACCGGTACCTCGGAAAAACGGCGCAGGCGCTTGCAGGCCTCAAAGCCGCTGATATCCGGCAGCCCGACATCCAGGATGACCAGGTCGAACTGTTCGCGCCCGAGCAGCGCCAGCGCTTCACCGGCCAGCGTCACCCAGTGGGTGGCGAAGCCCTCCGCCTGCAGGGCGTAAACCAGAGTGTCGGCGATTGCGGCTTCGTCTTCGACGATCAGTATTTTTGACATGGGGCCCACGCTCAAACGCTCCCGGATTCTCAACCGACTCTGTGCCCTTGGAATACACCCTTTTGCATACAATACAGGGTGCTATGCCAGCCCTTAGTCCTGGGAACCTCACAGGAAGTCCGCAATCTCCTCCAACGGCTTTTTGTCGATTGCCGGCACCTCGGCCCCCTCCGCCGGCAGCCCGGCCACCAGGAGCATATAGGGCTTTTCCGTGGCGGGACGCGCGAGGATATCATTGAGAAACTTCATCGGGCTGGGGGTGTGGGTCAAGGTGGCCACTCCGGCATCGTGCAGGGCCGCAATCAACATCCCCGTGGCAATGCCCACCGATTCCGCAGTGTAATAGTTCTTCCGACGCGCACCGGAGGCATCACTGGAAAACTTTTTCAAAAAAATCGCAATCAGGTAGGGGGCTGTCTCCAGGAAAGGTTTGTGCGCATCGGTGCCCAGGGGCTCCAGGGCATTGAGCCACTCCTCCGAGGCGCGGCGCTGGTAGAACTCGCGCTCCTCCTCTTCCGCAGCCAGGCGGATACGGCGCTTGATACCGGCGCTCTCCGCCACCACGAAGTGCCAGGGCTGCATATTGGCACCGCTGGGCGCGCTGCCCGCCGCGCGCAGCGCATTCTCAATCACCGCTCGGGGCACCGGCCTGGAGGAGAAATCCCGCACCGAGCGCCGCCGGCGCATCAACTGGTAGAATTCCGCAGCGCGGCTGCACATTTCGGCCTCTTCCAGGTGCGTGAAATCCAATGGCTGAAAGGATTTTTCTGTATTCATAGGTCCCCCTAAACAACGCCCTTGGCCCGAGCGATCAACAGGCTGAGCAGGGATAGCAGTGTCAACACCACCACGATCACCAACAGCAGCAACCAGGGGCGAAAAGGGCGGCGCTCGACCCGGTTGACGCCGCTGTTGAGGTACTTTTCAACTCTGGCCTGGTCCTCGTCGGACAGCTTTTTCGGTGGGGTATCGGACATGGGCACTTTCCCGCATTATTATTGCGCCCCGATTGTAGGGGAAAGCCACAGGCGACTCTAGCAAAAAGCCCCGCGCTGCGGGGCTTCCCGAGTGGCGTTTCACAGTATTTAGAACAGCGCGTCCTCCATATCCATCAGGGCTGTGCTGCCGGCATTGACGCTGGCAGCCAATGCCTGAGTACGCGGTAGCAGGCGGGCAAAATAGAAGCGCGCGGTTTTCACCTGGCCGCGGTAGAAACTGTCCGCCTCCTGCTTGGCCTGCGCCACAGAAACCACCTTCGCCCACATAAAGGCGTAGGCCACATAGCCGAACAGGTGCAGGTATTCCACCGAAGCCGCACCCGGCGCGCAGGGATCTTGCCGGGTGGCCGCAATCATTTTTCCGGTAGCGTCGCGCAGGCACTGCAACGCTGTCGCAAGGGGCTGGATAAACTCCGCCATCGCCTCGCGATCCACTTCAGTGTCGATAAGCTCCTGTACGTCCGCGGCAAACAACTCGAACAGGGAGCCGCCGTTGGCAACGGTCTTGCGGCCCACCAAATCCAGGGACTGGATGCCGTTGGTGCCCTCGTAAATCTGGGTAATGCGCACATCGCGCACCAGTTGCTCCTGGCCCCACTCGCGGATATAGCCGTGGCCGCCGAGCACCTGCTGTCCGAGCACGGTGCAGTCGAGCCCCATATCGGTGGTAAAGGCTTTGGCGACTGGCGTCAGCAGGGCCACCATGGCCTCGGCATTTTTCCTCGCATCCCCCTCACCGAACTTGGCGATGTCCAGCCATTGGGCCACATAGGTGGACAGGGCGCGACCGCCGCCCACCAGGGCTTTCTGGGTCAGCAGCATACGGCGCACATCCGGGTGCACAATAATCGGATCAGCAGCTTTTTCAGGCTGCTGCGCGCCGGCGGGCGAACGGCTCTGGATACGATCGCGCGCATACGCCAGGGCATTCTGGTAAGAGCGTTCAGAGGCACCGAGACCCTGGATACCCACACCCAGGCGCTCGTAGTTCATCATGGTGAACATGGCCGCGAGACCCTTGTTCACCTCCCCCACCAGCCAGCCCTGGGCGCCGTCGAAGTTCATGGCGCAGGTAGCGGAGGCCTTGATACCCATCTTGTGTTCAATGGAACCGCAGCTCACATTGTTGTGCTCGCCAAGGCTGCCGTCCTCATGCACCTTGTATTTGGGGACCAGGAACAGGGAAATACCCTTGGGTCCTGTGGGGGCATCCGGCAGCTTGGCCAGTACCAGGTGAATAATATTTTCGGAGAGATCCTGGTCTCCGCCGGTAATAAAAAGCTTGCTGCCGGTAATGCGGTAGCTGCCGTCCTCGCGGGGCTCGGCCCTGGTGCGGATCATGCCCAGGTCGGTGCCGGCGTGAGGCTCGGTCAAATCCATGGCGCCGGCCCAGGTGCCCTCGTACATCCTGGGCAGGTATTTCCGCTTCAGCGTTTCGCTGGCATGGGCATTGATCGCCAGGCAGGCGCCGTTGGTCAGCACCGGGTAGAGGGCGAAGGAGATATTCGCCGCATTGAGCATCTCCTCAACCTGGGCCCCCAGCATCTTCGGCATCCCCATGCCACCGTATTCGGGGTTGCCCAGCAGCGCGCCCCAGCCACCCGCACAAAAAGTGGCATAGGCCTCCTTAAAGCCCGCCGGTGTGGTCACCTCACCATCGCGCCAGTGGCAACCCTCTTCGTCGCCGCTGCGGTTAATCGGGTCCAGGGTATTGGCGGCCAGCTTGGCCATTTCCTCCAGAATCGCGTCGGCGGTCTCGCGATCCACGGCCCCGGCCAGTTGGGGCAGTTCCGCCCAGAGTTTTTCCGCGGCAAATACCTCGTGCAGCAGGAAGTGCATCTCCCGCAGTGGCGCCTTGTAGTCGGCCATGCTCCCGGTCCTCATTCCAGTGTTTCAAACGCTTGTTTGAATCTAGGTGCGCAGGCGCCCAAAGTCAACCGCTTTGAGCGCGCGCGAGCCCCTGGGGAAATGCGGGTCAGGAGGGCAGCAGCGGGCGGATATCCAGATGTTGGGCCACCGCCTGGTAATCCCGGGTCTCACTGTGGGGCACCACCCCGAGCAGGGGCGCGGGCAGCAGCGCTTCCAGGGTGGCGAGGTTCTCCTCTGCGCGCGCCATCCCCTCGCAGACAAAGTTGGCCACCCAGCCGGCCAGCGGCAGGCCGTCGCTGCGGATGGCCTCGGCGCTCAGCAGGGCATGGTTGATACAGCCGAGCTGCATCCCCACCACCAGCACCACCGGGGTATTTAATTCCCGTGGCAACTGGGACAGGAAGGCCCTGGGGCCCAGCGGCGTGCGCCAGCCCCCGGCGCCTTCAATCAGCACCAGGTCGGCACCGGCGGACATCACACCGCGGCAGACGCCGGCCATACGCGCAGGGCTCAACTGCTTGCCCGCTTCAATAGCGGCAATATGGGGGGCGATGGGGGGCTCCAGGGCGAAGGGATTCACCTGCGGGTAGCTCAGTTCCAGGGTCATGGCCTCCTGCAACAGCAAGGCATCCCCGTTGCGCAGTCCGGCTTCGGTGCGCGCGCAGCCGGAGGCCACGGGCTTTATCGCCGCGGTCTGAAGGCCCGCATTCGCAGCTGCGGTGAGCAGGGCTGCGCTTACAAAGGTCTTGCCCACTCCGGTATCGGTACCGGCAACAAAATAGGTTCTGCCCAAGGCCGCCGCCTCCCCTGATCAAAAAAGTGTACATTTTTTCTTATAGTGGCTTTTCACGCCATCAACTTGATGGTAATTTACTCATGTAGCGCAAATTTTAAACAAATCAAACCGAGCACTGATAACAAAGGCACGGGGTTGCGCTGACAAAATAACCCCCTCAAAAGGGGAAACTGCCCTGCAGGGACGCGGTAAATCCGGAAATAACTGAAAACATTCAAACAGCTTAAAGACCATGCGATACCTGACGATTGCCCTGATGCTGGTGGTGCCCCTGCTCGCCTCAGCGAAAGTGACCCCTGTCGACCATGTTGCGGTGTACAAATCCAAGAAGCTGATGCAGCTGATTCGCAACGGCCGGGTGGTGAAAAGTTACACCGTCTCCTTCGGCGATAACCCCAGGGGACACAAGGTCCGCCAGGGGGATGAGCGTACCCCCGAGGGCCGCTACACCCTGGACTGGAAGAACCCCAACAGCCGCTTTTACCGCTCTATCCACGTGTCTTACCCGAACAAACAGGACCGCGCGCGCGCGGCCAGGCTGGGTGTCAGCCCCGGCGGCGATATCATGATCCACGGCATCAAACCCGAGTGGTCCTATATGGAAAAGCACCTGCGCCGCAACAACTGGACCGATGGCTGTATCGCGGTGGCCTCCAACCGGGAGATGGATGAGATCTGGGCCCTGGTAAAGACACCCATCCCCATTGATATCTACCCCTGATCGCCCCCGCGGGCAAGCTTCAGGTAAATAACCTCGTAACTCACCGGCAGCCCCCGGGGCTGCCTGAGGCCCTCATAGGCCGCCTCCAGGCGCTGCAGTCTGGCGCGCCCGGTCATTCCCCGCCTGGCGGCACGGTTGATATTGTGCGCCCCCACCCCTTTCAATTCCTGCATCAACTGACGCAGGCTGTCGAAGTACAACAGGCGCTGTTCCCGCTGCACCTCTCCCTTCAAGCCGGATTGCCCCGCGGCATCGCGCCAATCGGCCAGGGGCAGAAAGCGGTTGACGTGTACACCGGTGTCCACCTGGGCCCAGCTGCTGCTCAGTTCCGCCAGGGTGCCGGGCCCCAGCGTGGCCACGAGGCAATGGCCGCGCGGCGCCAGGACCCTGTCGAATTCTGCAAACAGCTGCGGCAACCGGTAACACCATTGCAGCGCCAAACTGGAAAACACCAGATCCACACTGCCGTCCGCGAGGGGCAGCTGCTCCGCATCCGCGGCGATATAACCATCCGCATGCGGCTGCTCCCTGCGCGCAAAGCGCAGCATAGCCTCGGCCAGATCCAACGCGACAATACGGGCTTGCGGAAAGTGCCGGCGCAGCAGTGCGCTGCCAAAACCGGTCCCACTGCCCAAATCGACAATGGTGCGCGGCACCCAGCGACGCTCCGCCATGTTCCCAAGCCGGCCGCACACCGCCCGCTGCAGGTGGGCGCAATCGTCATAGCTGGCAGCGGCGCGGCCAAAAGAGCGCGCCACCGCGGACTTGTCGAAGGGCTCCGCCGCCAGGGCAGCAGTTGAGGACAGGCCCTGCACAAAATGCCGCAACCACCCCGCCACCTGACGCGGCTGTGACAGGTGCGGCTTGTGACCACAACCCTCCATCACCGCTACCGGGGCACCACTGGCACGTATTTCCTCCACAGCCACCTGGGGCACCAGGGCATCATTCCCGCCAAACAGGTACAAGGCGGGGGTTGCCAGCTTCTGCAGCAAATCGCGATTATCCAGCCCGGCCAGACAATCCAGGGACTGTAACCAGGCCTCCGGGTTGATATTGGGCCTGCGCCCCTTCAGGTGTTTGAGCAGGGCGCGCATGGCGTTGTCACCCTGGGACTGCAGGGCACAAAACCGCTCCCAGGTCCCGTCGGGGTCCCGCACAAAGGCGGCGCGAAAATTCTCAAAGGTGCGCCGGGGCATACCCGGCCAGTTATCCCGTTCCACGAAACAGGCATTCGCAGAAATAGTGATTATCCCACGGATTTTTCTTTGTCCCGGTCTGGCTGCCAGCTGCAGGGCCAGCATGCCGCCGAGGGAATGCCCCACCAGCACACAGTTGCGTGGCAGTGACTGGTAGAGCTGTTGCAACAGGGCTGGTTGCTGCGGCCAGGGCTCAGCACTGCGTTCGCCAAAACCCGGCAACCCCATACAGTGCAGGGGCAGCGCCAGCTGTTCGCGCACCGCCGCAAGTAGCGGCTGCCACGGACTCCTGTCCCCATCCCAGCCGTGCAGAAACACCAGGTTCTCAATCCGGCTCACAGACGCACCGCGTTATTTTCCCGCAGCACTGTGGCCAGGGCCTCGAGTAGCGCATCGATCTGGCTGTGGCTGTGCGCGGCACTCAGGGTAATGCGCAGGCGAGCGGTGCCTGCGGGCACCGTGGGTGGGCGTATGGCACCCACCATAAAGCCCTGCCGCTCCAGCGCCGCCGACACCGTCATCACGGTTTCTGCACAGCCGATCGGCAGCGGCTGTATAGCACCGGGAGCATCTGTCAGGGGTAAATTCTGCTGTGCGGCACGCCGGCGGAAATACTCGATATTCCCCTCCAGTCGCTGGGCCAGTTGGGGCTCGCTGCGCATCAGATCAATGGCCGCGACACAACCGGCGGCCACCGCCGGCGCCATGCCGGTGGTATAAATATAGGGACGGGCAAACTGCACCAGGTAATCAATCAGCGCGCGGGAACCGGCCACAAAGGCCCCGGCATTGCCGGCGGCCTTGCCCAGGGTGCCCATCACAACCGGCGCTTGAGACTGGCCGAGGCCCACCGCGGCGCAGCTGCCAGCCAGTGGCAATTGTCCGCTGCCCATCACCCCAAATCCGTGTGCTTCATCCACCATCAGCCAGGCACCATATTCCCGGCACAGGCCGGCAATCTCCGCCAGCGGCGCAAGGTCGCCATCCATACTGTAGACACCATCCACCGCCACCAGGATATTGCCGCCGCGCCCGGCAGCGCGCTGTAACTGGCGATGCAGTCCCTCCAGGTCGTTGTGTGGAAAACGCAGGCTGTTGGCACCGCACAGGCGCGCACCATCGATCAAAGAGGCATGGTTGAGCTTGTCGGAAATCATAGTATCGGCGCGACCCAACAGCGCGCAGAGTGTGCCCATGTTGGCCATATAGCCACTGGAAAACACCAGCGCAGCCTCGCGCCCGGTGACTTCGGCAAGGCTGTGCTGCAATTGTTGGTGGATCTGCAAGTGCCCGTTGACCAGGTGGGAGGCAGTGGCGCCGGCGCCCAGTTCGGCACCCGCCTGCTGGGCACTGATGACTTCGGGGCGGGTTGCCAGCCCCAGGTAATCGTTACTGCTGAAGGCGAGCAGTTCGCGACCATCCACCCTGGCCAGGGGACCCGGCACCGAATCCAGGGTTTTGACTTCCCGGTATAGGTTACGCCGGCGCCGCTCATCGAGACGCTGGCGCAGAATCTGGTCCAGGGTCATTTGGCCGCGTCGTAGAAAAACGCATCATCCTTCTGCTCGCTGATCCGGGCGTTCAGCTCCGCTTCCACTTCAGACTCATCACTGTACTGCTGGTACTTCTCCGGCTGGATCCCCAAGCGGCTGAACAGCTGCATATCCTTATTGGCTTCGGGATTGGCGGTGGTCAGCAGTTTTTCCCCATAGAAAATGGAGTTGGCTCCGGCCAGGAAGGCCAGCGACTGCATCTCGTCGCTCATCTGCTCGCGCCCGGCAGACAGGCGCACATGGGACTTTGGCATCATCATTCGGGCCACGGCGATACAGCGGATAAACTCGAAGGGGTCCAGGTCTTTCTGTTTTTCCAGGGGGGTGCCGGCAACCCGTACCAGCATATTGATGGGCACCGACTCCGGGTGTTCGGGCAGGTTGGCCAGCTGCATCAGCAGGCCGGCGCGGTCCTTGTCGCCCTCGCCCATGCCGACAATACCGCCGGCACAGACTTTCATACCGGCTGCGCGCACCCGACCCAGAGTCTCCAGGCGATCCTGGTAAGTGCGGGTGGTGATAATCTCGCCATAATATTCGGGCGAGGTATCGAGGTTGTGGTTGTAGTAATCCAATCCTGCCTCGGCCAGCTTCTGGGCCTGTTCATCATTGAGCATACCCAGGGTCATACAGGTTTCCATACCCAGCGCCTTTACGTCGCGCACCATCTGGGTGACATAGGGCATGTCTTTTTTCTTGGGCGAGCGCCAGGCAGCGCCCATGCAGAAGCGGGTGGCACCACCGGCTTTGGCCGCGCGGGCCTCCTCCAGCACCTTCTCCACCTTCATCAGCGTTTCCCGCGCAAGGCCGGTATCGTAGCGGGCACTCTGCGGGCAGTAGGCGCAGTCTTCCGGGCAGGCGCCGGTTTTGATGGAGCAGAGGGTACTCACCTGCACCCGGTTCGCATCAAAGTGCATCCTATGCACCTGCTGAGCGGTGAACATCAGATCGCTAAACGGCATGGCGAAGAGATCCAGAACCTGCTGACGGGTCCAATCGTGGCGAATCTCGGCGGCGGGCATTTGCTGAGCGGCGGTCACAGGGCTTACTCTCTCTGTTGCTGGCATTGTGTGTGTTGGTGAGATTCGCACGGGGCCAATCGGCGGGCTCTAATTGGCAATGGCACGCGCGACCGGACAAGCTGGCCAGTTTAGCCGCGGCCCAACCGCTGTCAACTCAATTACCTGATTATGGTTTACCACTTTTTATCCTCCCTGCTCCCGCACAACCTGGCGCAGTGCCTGTTGTGTGGAGACCGCGCAGGTTACAGCGGCCTCTGCACACCCTGTGCAGTTGAACTGCCCCAGTTGGGCAACGCCTGCGAGACCTGTGCCCAACCCCTGCCCCCCGCCGCACAGCACTGCCCCGACTGCCTCCGCCAGCCGCCCCCTCTCTCAAGGGTGCGTGCGGCCTGGCAGTATGCTTTCCCTGTGAACCAAATGATTCAACGCTTTAAATACCGTGGCGATCTGGCCGCCGGCCACAGCCTCGCGCAACTGGCGGCGCAGGTGATGGAGCCCGCGGCTGAGCGCCCCGACCTGCTCGCCCCTATCCCCCTGCACTGGCGTCGCTACTGGCAGCGGGGATACAACCAGGCACAGCTGATTGCAGCAGAACTGGGACGACAATGGCAATTACCGGTACGCCCACGCCTGCTGCGCAAAGTTGCCGCCACCCAGACCCAATCGCAGTTGCGGCGCCCCCAGCGCCTGCGCAATTTGCTGCAGAGTTTCGCCCTGCGCGAAAATGTCGGGGGGCGCCATGTGGGGTTGGTAGATGATGTACTGACCACCGGTGCCACCCTGGAAGCAGCGGCACAAAAACTGTTGCATGCCGGGGCTGGGGAGGTCAGCGCCTTCGTTTTGGCCAGAACACCCTGACTCTTCGGCGCGACCACAGATAGACCCAATCCACTATTGGCGCAAAAATACTCTATCTTGTCGCACTGGTGCCTCGGGGCCAGTCGAGACAACACTGCTAAGGTTCTATTCAGTGAGTAATTGCCCGCATGCCATCTGGTGTGGGCCGGGGATTCAGCGATGTGTGCATACCAATTGCCACAGGGCATAGTCATCAGCGGCACAGGCCTGTGGACGCCACCGGAAGCAATCAGCAACGAAGAGCTGGTGGAGGCTTATAACACCTACGCCCGACACTACAATCGCAAATATGCGCAGGAGATCGACACCGGAGCACGGCCGCCAAAACCCCAGTCCTCGGCGGCATTTATTGAGAACGCCTCCGGTATCAAGAGCCGCTACGTGGTTACCCGCGAGGGTATCCTCGACCCGGAACGCATGCGTCCCTTAATTCCCGAGCGCAAGGACGACGAGCTCTGTGTACAGGCCGAGATGGGTGTCAATGCGGCCAGGCTGGCGCTGGCAAAAGCCGGCAAGCACGCCTGTGATGTGGATATGGTGATCGTCGGCGCTTCCTATCTGCAGCGCGCCTACCCGGCCATTGCCATCGAAATCCAGGGTGCGCTCGGCATCGACGGTTTTGCTTTCGATATGGAAGTGGCCTGCTCCTCCGCCACCTTTTCCCTGCAGCGCGCCGTGGATGCGATCAGTTCCGGCGCCGCGCGCACCGCACTGGTGATCAACGCCGAGCTGGCCTCGCCACAGGTGGATTTCACCGACCGCGACAGCCACTTTATTTTTGGTGACGTGGCGGTTGCCAGTGTGGTGGAGCGCCGCGAGACCTGCGCTGTGAACACCGCCTGGGAAGTGCTGGGCACCAAGGCGAAAACCCTTTACTCCAACAATATCCGCTCAAATTTCGGTTATACGGCGCGCGCCGCCGATGTCGATCCCTTTGGGCCCGGCAAACTGTTTCGCCAGAACGGCCGCAAGGTATTCAAGGAAGTCTGCCCCATGGCGGCGGCCCATATTGAGGAGCACCTGCGGGAAACCGGCACCGGCCCGCAGCAAGTAAGCCGCTACTGGCTGCACCAGGCCAACCTCAATATGAACAACCTGATCGCCAGAAAGTTGATGGGTGATCAAACCTGTACTGAGCGCGCACCGGTTGTGCTGGACCGCTACGCCAATACCGCAAGCGCCGGCTCAGTGATTGCCTTCAACCTCTACAGCGATGATCTGACACCGGGCGAGCGCGGCATTATCTGCTCATTTGGTGCCGGCTACTCGATTGGCAGCCTGGTGGTGGAAAAGGTCGCGGTCTAATTGACGGTCGCGTACGGAATTTACGAATGGCGCTGCAGCCAAAAATTCCAGAAAAGCCAATCCCGTTCTTTCTGCGCTCCAACGTCGTCACAGAGCGGCTTTAGCAAAAAAAAGCGGTGCCTGTTCCGTTTGTTGGCACTAGGCATTCTGCAATGCCTGTTGGATAAACGGCCACTTTTTCTCGGTGTAGGCTTCACGGTCTTCTTTGTGGGTGGCTGCCAGTTTGCGTTTCAGCTGTGCATATTGGATTGCCACGTCCCGGTTGGAGCGCAACAAGTCACGGAATTGGATGCGTTCCCGCCACAGCGGGCTCTCAAAGGGGATTAAATGGAGGTGATGGGTGCGGAAGGTATCAGACGGTTTGCAAAACCAGTGCATGACCTCCGCTTTGTAGGGCCAGTATTGATAGCCGGACTCCACAAGTACATCGATAGCGGGTGCTGAGCCCGCCAGTGACCTGACACCAAACATGATATCGACCACTGGTTTGGCCACCATTCCCGGAACAGCCGTGCTCCCCACATGCTCAATACCGCCGTGATTCCACTCCCCGGCTATAGCCATCAAGTGTCGCTTTTCCCGCTCGAATATTGAGACCCAGGATGCGTCGTATGCTCTGAGCGTTACCGGTGCTGTCATCTGCCTTTACCTTCCTGAGTAGTGCCAACCCTGTGCCCGGCGGCACCCTCAAGGCAGGGGTTCAATTACCACCCGATCTCCGGCTTCGACACCCCCACTCTCTTGCGCCAGCACAATAAAGCAATTGGCAGCGGCAAGACCGGTAAGAATATGGCTGCCCTGGCTACCCACCGGCTCCACCACCAGCTCACCGCGGTCATCGGTGCGATAGATACCGCGCTGGAAATCGGTGCGGCCGGGTTTCTTTTTCAGGGGGTTTAGCAGCTGGGCGCACAGCGTCTGCGGACCATGCCATCTGCCCCCTTTCAACACGGTGAGAGCGGGCACGGTAAGCTGGTAGAAAGTGACCAGTGCGGAGACCGGATTGCCGGGCAGGCCGAAGAAGGGGGTGCCCTGCAGGTCACCAAAGGCGAAGGGTTTGCCAGGCTTTATCGCCACTTTCCAAAAGCCGATCTCACCCAGCGCTTCCAGCACTTCGCGGGTATAGTCCGCCTCGCCGACAGAGACACCGCCGGAGGTGATAATGGCATCGGCATCCCGCGCGGCGCGCTGCAGAGCTTCGCTGATGGCCTGTTTGTTATCCGGCAGCACCCCAAGATCCAGTCCCTCCAGGTTCATCTGCGCCAGAGCCGCCAGCAGGGCGATACGATTGCTGTCGTATATATCCCCCTTACCCAGCGCCTCTCCCGGCTGACACAACTCATCGCCCGTGGAGAAGAGTGCGATAACCGGTTTGCGCAACACCGTCACCCTGTCCACACCGGCAGCGGCCAGCAGGGCGATATGGGCAATGCTGATACACTCGCCGCGCTCCAGCAGGGCAGCGCCCTCAGCCACATCCTCGCCGCAGCGGCGAATATGATCACCGGGGCGGACTTCGTCGATAATACGAATGGATTCACCCTGGGCATCGACAGCTTCCTGCATCACAACGGTATCGGCCCCGGCGGGCAGGGCGGCGCCGGTCATAATGCGCACACAGGTACCCGGATTCACCACACCATCGAAAGGCGCTCCGGCGAAGGACTTGCCGATCAGTTCCAGCGGCAGGCCGCTGGCCAGGTCTTCGAAGCGCAGGGCGTAACCATCCATGGCAGAGTTGTCGCAGGGCGGCAGATTCACACCGGAACAGACACCCTCAGCCAGTATCCGGCCACCCGCACGCACCAGCGGCAGTGTCTCGGTATCCTTGATGGGGCTCAGTGCCTGCAGCAGTTTTTTGCGCGCGCTTTGGAGGGGCATCAGGCCCGGCTGGCTACAGCAATCAATGGTGGGCATGGGAATTCTCTCTCACTGTATTCCTTTGCCGCTGGGCGTGAAGCGCGTCAATGGGCCCGGTCCTGGGACTCCGGGCGCTTCTGGTTGACCATCCATACGGCGGCTTCTACGCGGGAGCGCATGCCCAACTTCTTCAATAAATGTTTCACGTGTACCTTGACGGTGGCATCACTGATATCCAGCTCGCGGGCAATCAGTTTATTGCTGAGGCCGTCGGCGATCAGTTGCAGTATCTGGTATTCACGGCTGGTAAGACTGGAGAGGGTGTCCGCGCCGGAATTGTCCGGCTTGCGCAGAGCCGACGCGAGAATCTCGGTGAGACGCTGGCTGATGGCGAGCTTGCCGTGGGTGGCCTGGATCACCTGGTCGAGAATGTCCTCAGGCTCCATATCCTTGAGCAGGTAGCCGTCGGCTCCGGCGCGAATGCAGGATACAACGTCGGCATTATTGTCGGACACCGTGAGTATGACAATGCGCGAGGTCACATCGGCGGCACGCATTGCGCGCAGGGTGTCCAGCCCGTCCATACCGCGCATATTCAGGTCCAGCAAAATAAGGTCCGGCTCGTATCGCTTGGCCAGTTCCAGCGCTTCCTCCCCGCTGCTGGCCTCGGCCACCAGCTCCAGGCCGGGCTCCATGGCGAACAGTTGCTTGAGACCCTTGCGGAACAGGGGGTGGTCATCGACCATCATTACGGTGGCGGATTGGGTCATGGGGAATCCTGCTTTCTGGTCCGATTTGTATTAAATCTGAACAGTGACTTTACCATAGCGCCCAACGGCTGCGGCTACCCCCAAAGAGGTAGTCAATACGCGCGCGGGGCAAAGGGATTACTTACTGAGGGTAATTGAGTGCGCTGGGTCCCCGGCCCATAGTGGCTGCAAGAATCATTTCTAGGAGGAGTGGCCGCTGTGTCTGACATCTACGAATGGGCCCCGGAGGACAGCAAATTCTGGCAGTCCAAGGGCAAAAGGATCGCAAACCGCAACCTGTGGATATCCATTCCCAGTCTCCTGTGCGGCTTCGCCGTGTGGCTCTACTGGGGCATTATCACCGTACAAATGCTCAATCTCGGCTTTCCCATTGCCAAGGCCGATCTGTTTACCCTGATGGCCATCGCCGGCCTTACCGGAGCCACCCTGCGCATTCCCAGCAGCTTCTTTATCCGGCTGTTTGGCGGGCGCAACACCATCGTGTTTACCACCGCACTGCTGATGATTCCCGCCCTCGGCACCGGCATCGCCCTGCAGAACAAGGAAACCCCTCTGTGGATATTCCAACTGCTGGCACTGCTGTCCGGTATCGGCGGCGGTAACTTCGCCTCTTCCATGTCCAATATCAGTTTCTTTTTCCCCAGGGAAAAACAGGGCCTGGCTCTGGGCCTGAATGCGGGCCTGGGTAACTTCGGCGTTACCACCATGCAGATCCTGGTGCCGCTGTTTATGACCATCGGTGCCTTCGGCGCCGCCGGCGGCGATCCCATGACCCTGGTGAGCAGCTCCGGCTCCCTGATCGGCAAGATACCGGCGGGCTCCGAGGCATGGATTCAGAATGCCGGCTTTGTGTGGCTGCTGTTTCTGGTACCCCTGGCCTTTATCGGCTGGTTCGGTATGAACAACCTGCGCACCGAGGAAGTCACCCCGGAAGTGGGCAATACCCTCGGCGCCGTGATCAAGATGACCATGATGCTGGGCATCGGCCTGATCACCGCTGTGGTGGGCCTGTGGTTGTTACTGCCGGAAGCGGCCAACGGCTCCGGCTGGGGTGTGCCTAAGGAAGTGGTGCTGGTGCTGGTGATTGCCACCACGGTGCTGGGCCTCAAACTGCTGCCCGGTGAGATCGGAACCAGCCTGCAACGCCAGTACCGCATCTTCAATAACAAGCACACCTGGGTGATGAGTGTGATCTACACCATGACCTTCGGCAGCTTTATCGGCTTCGCCGCCGCCTTCCCGTTGGCCATCAAGGTCATCTTCGGCTACAGCCATGTGATGGTGGATGGGGTAATGACCCATGACACCATCAACAATAACGGCCCCAGCGCCCTGATGTACGCCTGGATGGGCCCCTTTATCGGCGCCCTGATCCGCCCGGTGGGCGGCTGGATTTCCGACCGAATCGGCGGTGCCCTGGTTACCCAGATCTGTGCGGTGATTATGGTGGCAAGCGCCCTGGGCGTGGCCTACTACATGAAGGCCGCCTACGCTTCAGCCGCTCCGGAAGCGTTCTTCCTGCCCTTCTTCCTATTGTTTTTGATCCTGTTTGCCGCCACCGGTATCGGCAACGGCTCCACCTTCCGCACCATCGCCATGGTGTTCCCCAAGGAGCAGGCAGGCCCGGTGCTGGGATGGACCTCAGCGGTCGCCGCCTACGGTGCCTTCTATATCCCCAAGGTCTTCGGTGAGCAGATCAAGGCCACCACCCCGGAATACGCACTGGCAGGCTTCGCCATCTTCTATGCGGTATGCCTGGTGATTAACTACTGGTTCTACCTGCGCAAGAACGGCGAATTCTATAATCCGTAATTCGGTTTCACTCACGGGATAACGTAAATTCGGGGGAGGTCTTCACCTCCCCTTTTTTATTTCACCTGAGTCAACCTCGGAGTGATATCCGTTTCCTCAAAAAGGCTGGCGATCAGCTTTCGATCTGAATCCCTGTGATAATAGATTGCCACCTCATCCAAATCTTCTACCGTTGGCATCGTCGGGCATAGATGCCTGGCAATGGCGCGGCACATATCCTCGTAAAAATCCATATCGTGGAACTTATCCAGATAAATATGGCCGTCAGAGATATCCTCATCACTGATCGTATAATTGTACCCCACAGGCTCCTGGAAATAGTAAGCCTGTACGGAGAAAGACGCATCTGTATTTTCCGTTACCGCATATTGAACGGGGCCTTCACGGACAATTTGTCGGTACGCGGTAAGCTCTTCCACAACTGAGGCCAGACTGTCATCCGTCTCGATGGTGCTTTCAAAATCAAAATAATTCTTGTGGATAGCCTCAAAACAACTCAAGATCGTCGTAATGCCTTCCGCCTGTAGCTCTGCCCTCATTTCCTCAAGCACTTCCACAAGCTTTTCTGTGGTGAGGGCGTTGCGAAAATAGTAACAGCCATCCTTTTCGATAGCTGATTGGAATATTGTTAACTCTCGTTCCGGGTGATCGAAATCGAGATTGTAGACAGCTTGTGTTGGATCAGATATGTGGTTATTTAACTCAACCTTGCCCAAATGCGGAATGAAGAAGTGATAAGACCAGTATTTTGGATAGTGACTGAAACGCTGGCAGTGCGCTTCGATATAACCGGGCAAGTATTCAAGATCGAAGAAGGAGGCCAGGTGGTAGTTACCCGCCCCCTGATATTCAGCAATAGAGTCTTGGTTATAAAACGGGTGTTCACCATGAAAAGCGATCTTGACCTTTTGCCCGCTGGCGGCGCGGCAAGCCAGATAAAAGTACAGGGCATCGTCTTTGTAGGTAGAGTGAATAACGACAGTATCGCCCTTTCGGCAAATATGGTACTGGAAAAAATTGATCCGGTAGGGCTCGCAATCCTGAATCTCTTCCTCTATTTCCAAGGTATCCGATCCCGAGCGGGTTAAGCGGTAATGGTGTCCATTCTCTTCAATACACCGGGCCAGGACCGGATATAAATCCTCAACACGCACTGCTTTCGCTATGGGTAATCCCTCAAGCTGTGCTTTTTCCCTGTAACACTTATCGCCCTCGTTAACGAGAGAAATTCCTATTAAAACGCCCATATGAGTACCATCTAGTTAGCTGGCATTCAAAAATAGCAAAAAATCATCCGGGGTTTTAGCTAGTTACTATTTTTTGCACAACCATTTGCTCAAAGATCACTTACAAACCGGCAAGGCTACCGGCCTTGAATTGGGCAAAATAGGTAGTGCCTGCACGCAGTTGCAGGCGCTCACAGGAGCGCCGGGAAATATCTGCGTATAGCATCTGCTCCGCTGCGCACAATTGCAGGCGAATGCGGCCATTGGCCAGACCCTGTTTCCCAGCCAGGGTCACCGGCAGGCAGTTGAGGATGCTGGACAGGCCCGGTTTCTCCAGGCTGAGGCTGATATCGCCGGCATCCAGCAGGAAAGCGGCGGTATCGCCATTGCGGTAGTGGCCCGTGACCCTGTCCGCATAGAGGGAAACCCCACCCAAATCCAAACTCAGCAGGCCATCACGCAGGGATTCCACCCGCGCCTCAATCCGGCTGCGGCAGCTATCCCCCAATGCATTGGCCTCCAGGCGCCGAGCCACCTCGGTCAGAGACATCGGCGCGGACAAATTCGCGCACTCCATCCACAGGCAGCGTTGCGCCAGCAATTGTATCTCGTCGAAGTCGTGACTGGTCCAGATCACCAACGCCGGGTGACGGGTCCAGAAATTCCGTAAGGTCGGCAACAAACGCCGCAGTACCTGAGCGCGCTCCACTGCTGAAAGCGCCTCATCGAATAGCTGTAGCGGCGCATTGTGGAAAAGCTGGCGCAACAGGGCCACCCGCTGAGCCTCACCGCCGGATAACAACTCCACCGGTTGATGGAGTAGCGGCGCAATACCGAAGTCCCTCAGCAGCTGATCGCACTCTTCCCCGGGCAGTGATCTGCGGCTGTAGCGGCGGGCCAATGCCAGGTTGTCCGCCACCGACTGCCCGGCAAACAGGCGGCTGTCCTGAAAGCCTAAGGAGAGGGCGCGCTTGTGGGTCGCCAGGGCGCGGCGCCCAGACTGCCAGACGGTACTGGCAAAAGCGATCGTGCCGCGGCAGCGCCGCTGGCCGGCCAGGGTCGACAGCAGCGTACTCTTGCCACCGCCGGAGGGGCCGGTAAGACCGAAAACACCACTCGCCGGCAGGATCAATTGCCACGGCGTGGTGGCATTCAGTGAAGTCACCAGCCCTTCCGCACAGAGTCCGGCAGAGTCAGTACTGCTCGCATCAGTACCAAACAGGGGCAGGGTAATTTCCATTAGCCCCATACCCCCGTCGCCGGCTTAAGGCTCTCTTTAGTTGAGCCGCGCGGAGCCAAAATGTGCCCCAGCCAACGGGCCAGTAACAACAGTACTGTAGTAATCCCTATCAACATCAGGGCCAATCGGTGCGCCGCACCGTACTCCATCGCCTCCACATGCTGGTAGAGCGCAATGGAGACCACCTGGGTCTCACCGGGAATAGCACCGCCGATCATCAGCACTACGCCGAACTCACCCAATGTGTGGGCGAAGGTCAGCGCGCAGGCGCTCACAATTGCCGCGCGACTTGCGGGCAGCACAACTTTTAATAGTGCCGCCCAGGGCGGCATACCCAGCGCCGAGGCGGCCTGGCTCAGGCGCTGGCCGTTGGTATTAAAGGCGGCGAGTAACGGCTGCACCATAAACGGCAGGGAATAAATCACCGAGGCAAACACCAGACCGCCGAAGGAAAATACCAGAGGTCCACCCAAGAGCTGCGACAGCCACTGACCGGGGGCGTAATTGGGGGAAAACAACAACAGTAAATAGAAACCCAACACTGTCGGCGGCAGCACCAGCGGCAGGGTAATTAATATCTCTATGCCATGGCGCCAGCGACTCTGCCACTGGCTCAACCGCCAGGCCAGGGGCACCCCAAGCACAAATAACAGCAGGGTGGTCAGTCCGGCCAGCTTCAGGGTGAGCCACAGGGCCTGCCAGTCGGCAGCGGCGATAGTCATCGCCCGCGCCCCGCGCGCTGCGCCGGCAGAACACCGTAACCCAGATCGCGCAGTTGTGCCTGTACTTCGGGTGAGCGCAGGTAGTCGGCGAGGGCCTGTGCTTTTTCAGGCTGACGACTCTGAATGGGGATCACCAACTGCTGTTCAATGGGGTGATACCAATGCTGGGGCAGCAGCCAGAAATTCTCCCGCCCGGCGGCGCGCATCTGGCTGGCGGCGACAAAGCCCAACTGCACATTGCCGGAATCCAGCATTAAATAGGCCTGGCCGGCATTGTGGGCCCAAGCCAGCTGAGTTTGTTTTTTTTCCCATAAGCCCAGACTTTCCAGTGCCTGCCGGGCGGCACTGCCAAAGGGCGCTAAGTTGGGATCAGCTAATACGATTTTATCGGGCCAGTGCTGCAATAAGCCTTCAGGTTCCGATTCTGATTTCGGATGCCAGAGAGCCAATAATCCCAAGGCGTAGGTACGGCGACTGTCACCCAGTACGCCGCCCTGTTTTTCCAGCCGCTCGGGCCGCTCGCGGTCGGCGGACAGGAATAAATCGAAGGGAGCGCGGTGCACTATCTGTTGGTAGAGTACACCGGAGCTGCCACTGCTGAGCTGCACCGGGCAAGTGTTGCCGCGCTCGAATGCCGGCAGCACCTGTTCCAATGCCGGGCGGAAGCTGGCCGCCACCGCCACACGCAGGGTGCAGCTATCCGCATTGACCGGCAGCGCAGTCGCCAGCAGTAAACTGCACAGCAGAAAGCTCAGCCGGCGGACCACTTGTCCATCTCCTCGGCATCGCTGGCGCGGGCCTCGACCCAGCGTTCAGTGGCATTACCGGTCTGATCTGCAATGGCTTCGCGCTTCCAAAAAGGGGCCTCTGTCTTGAGGCGGTCCATGATGTACTGGCAGGCGGCAAAGGCGGCCTGGCGGTGCGGGCTGGTAACGCCGACAAAAACAATTTCGTCGTTGATCTGCATGGGGCCAACCCGGTGAACTATGGCCACGCGCCCCAGAGACCAACGGCTGCGCGCCTCACCGGTGATGCGTTGCAGGCTTTTTTCTGTCATACCGGGATAGTGCTCCAGGGCCAGGCCGCAGACATCACTACCGGCATTGAAGTCGCGCACCGAACCCACAAACAGGGCACAGGCGCCATCCCCGCTGTTGCCCTGCAGGGCCGCGTATTCGACAGCCACATTGAGCGGCGTTTCACACACCTCGATACGATCGACTGCTTTCATACAGGCACCATTAGCCGCCGGTCACCGGCGGAAAAAACGCGACCTCATCCCCGGCATTCACGAGCGTATCGGGCTCCGCCAGCTCCTGGTTCAATGCCATACGGATATCGTCCCGTTGCAGGTAGACGCACCAATGGGGGTATTGCTCACACAGCGCTTCACGCAGGGCACTGAGACTACCGCAAAAGTCTGCCAGGGCAATTTCGCCGGTGTCCAACTGCTGTCGCAGGCGTGCGAAAAACAGAACCTTCACCATATCTTTCTACCTCTGAAATACTCAAGCACTTGCCGGCGCATCGCTGCGCCAGTGGCCACCCTTGCCACCGGTTTTCTGCAGCAACCGGGTCGGGCCAATTTCCATGGTCGGGTCCGCCGCTTTGCACATATCGTAAATCGTCAGCGCCGCCACCGAGGCTGCGGTTAATGCCTCCATCTCCACGCCGGTGCGTCCGGCCAGGCGGCAGAAGGCGGTGATATGCACACTGTGCTTGTCCGGCTGCAGTTCAAACTCCAGTGCTACCTTGGTCAGCGCCAGGGGGTGGCAGAGGGGTATCAGATCCGCGGTTTTCTTGGCGGCCTGGATACCGGCAATGCGGGCCACCGATAACACATCGCCCTTCTTGTGCGCCCCCTGGCTCAGCAATGCAAAGGCCTCCGCACCCATGCAAATACGGCTCTCTGCCAGGGCACTGCGATCAGTGATGTCCTTCTCGGTGACATCCACCATGTTGGCTTCACCGCGCTGGTTTAGGTGGGTTAACTGGCTCACAAATTACCCCCGACTCTCGCAGGGGGCGCTGGCAAAGCGCACATGGGGAATGAAGTTGCAGGGCTTATGGCGGGCATCCAGCTGCTCCAGCAATATACCCTCCCAGGCAGTGCGACAGGCGCCGGTGGAGCCGGGCATACAGCACAGCAGCGTGCGGTTGGCGAGGCCGGCGAGTGCGCGGGACTGCACGGTGGAGCTGCCGATATCCGCCAGGGAAAGCTGGCGGAACAACTCGCCAAAACCATCGACGGTTTTATCGAACAGCGGGCTCAGGGCTTCCGGGGTGGAGTCGCGCTCGGTAAAGCCGGTGCCGCCGGTCACCAACACCACCTGTACTTGGGGGTCGGCAATCCAGGCGGAAACCACCGCGCGCATCTGGTAGATATCGTCCGGAGTGATACGTTTATCTACAAGCTGGTGGCCGGCGGAAGTCAGGACTTCCACCAGGTACTGGCCGGAGGTATCGGTCTGCGCAGTGCGCGTATCGGATACGGTAAGTACTGCGATATTCAGCGGTACAAATGTTTTACTGGCGTGTGTGGACATCATCAGTGCTCTCTTAAATAACGGTTTTCGGACAGGTTATCCGGTACCGTCAGGCCAAGATAATCCGCCGGCGTGTTGATATTGCGATGCCAGCCGCCGGCGCTTTTTAATGAAATGGATTCAGCACCCAGGTGGCGCAGCAGTGCACCCACAGAGTTATGCGCGCTCCCCGCCACTGCACGGCACAAATAATCGAGGCATGGATGGTTGAGCGGCAGCCACAGGGGGAAAAAGCAGTTTTCAAAATAACAGGGGCCACCAATGCTCTGCCCCTGCACTAACAATTCTGCGAGATGCGCCCGCCTCAGCAGCGGCATATCCACCGGGATCACCAAGGCGGCCTCGGCACCGGTGGCCAGCGCCACAGAGTAGAGGCCGCCCAACGGACCGCGCTCTGGCACCAGGTCTTCGATGCCTCCGGGGCGCGCGCCGCTGGTCACCACTTGTACCAGCGGCAGTGCACGCAACAACGCCTCGGCGTGCTCCAGGAAACTGCCGCACTCAGGGTGTGCGAGCAGGGCCTTGTCGCGGCCCATACGACGGGAGCGGCCGCCGGCCAGCACCACACCGATGGTCGATTTGTTGATGTTCGCCCTGGCCATAAACCCTAGCCCCCCAGCATTGCCAGGTTGCGGGTGGCGCCGGTAAAGCCTTCGTGCAGCTGGTGGCCGGCGGTCTTGCCGCCGATCAATGCGCGAATATGCGCGGCCAGGGCCTCACTGTCGCCGGCGGCGATCACCTCGCGCATCTCGAAGCCCTGGTCGGCGAACAGGCACAGGTGCAGCTTGCCCTGGGCCGATACCCGCAGGCGGTTGCAACTGGCACAGAAGTCTTTGCCATAGGGCGTGATCAGACCGATACGCCCGGCGTAATCGGGGTGAAAATATTCCCGCGCCGGGCCGGCATCGCGGCTGCGGATTACCTGCTCCCAACCCGCGCGCAACAGCAGGGCTTCAATATCGCTGCCTGACACATGGTTGCTGGCGAAAAACGCGCGATTGTCACCGGTGCGCATCAGTTCGATAAAGCGCAGGGTCACCGGGGTCTCGCGAATCCAGGCGAGGAAGTTATCCAGCTCGGCCAGGTTGTACTGGCGCAGCAGCACCGCATTGACCTTGGTCTCAATGCCCAGCGCCAGGGCGCGATCCAGCCCCGCGAGGGCTTTATCGAGGCGGTCGTGACCGGTGATATGCTGGAATTGGGCTGGGTCGAGGCTATCAATGCTGACATTGACCTGATCCAGGCCGGCGCGGTGCCAGTCGTCGATCTGGCTGGGTAGGCGATAGCCGTTGGTGGTGATGGCGAGGCGGCGAATCCTGTCGCTGGCCCGCACCGCTTCAAGCAGTGGCACCAGATCCTTTCGCAGGGAGGGCTCGCCACCGGTAAGGCGCACTTTCTCTGTGCCCAGAGCGGCAAAGGCGCGCACCAGGGTGGCCACTTCCGGCACCGACAGGGGGTTTTCGCCCTTGAGGGAACGGCCACAGCCGATACCCTCGGGCAGGCAGTAGTTGCAGCGGTAATTGCAGATGTCCGTGACGGACAGGCGCAGGTAGTAAAACCTGCGGCCAAAGCGGTCTTGTAACATTAAACGCCTTTCCAAATTGGGGAGGCCGCGCAGTTTCCCGCCCGACCCTGGTGACCGTTATGGCCACGGTCCCGACACCCTGCAGCAGAATCAAAGATCAGCGCTGTTTAGGCGGCGGGACTCGGTGTTTAAACTGGTGTCAGTGTATCAAGCCAGCCAATTTATGCTTGGGGCAAAGGTGGTACCCCCTTCGCCCTTGCCGCCGCGACACCGGTGCCCCGGGAGGGGAAAGGCCGGCCTGCGGGTTGTTGTGCTCGTTAGAAATTGGCGGTCAGCATCAGCCAGACCTTGTCGGTATCCACCCTGTATTCATCGGCATCATAGGTGGCGTATTTGACCAGTGCAGAGACCTCCTGGGTGATTTTCCGGCTGTAGGTGATATTCCACTCGTTACCGTATTCGGTTGAGGAATCACTCGCCTTGAAATTGTGGAAATTCACACTCAACTTGCCCTCGCCAATTTTTGTGGCGCCGCCGATATACAGGTCCTCGATACCCTCGCCCGGTGTTGCCAGAAACTGATCGGTAAAGCCCTGAAATTTATGCAGGGTGGCCAGTGGGGTTTTGAACCCGACACCGTTATCGGAACCCAGCACCTCATAGCCAAGCCTGGTGTCAACCGGACCCAGCGCAGTGGCCAACTCCACCAGGTAATAGTTGGCGCTGTAGTCGAGGGGGCTGTCGCCGATATCGGTCTGGCGTGCGTAACTCAACTTCGCCTTCACAGGGCCAAATGCCCCCTTATAGTCCAGGCCGTAAGTGCGGCTGGAATTATTCACCGCATCTTCCAGATCCAGATTGTAGAGATAACCGGTCAGGCTGTGGCCATCGGCCACCGGGTAGGCGGCGTGGAACAGTTGGATATCCCCCTCAAAGTCCCCATTGGCGCTGTCCTCGCCAAAAATACGATTAACTTTGTAAATGTAGCTGTAGTCCAGTTGCAGGCTTTCGGTACTGCCATACTGGTAGCGCACCCCATCGTAGGTCTGCTCATTCTGGCGCCAGGCCACACCGCCAACAAAACGCTGATTATCCAAATTGATACGCTGACGCCCGGCGGTAATCACCGAGTTGTCACCCCGATAGCGCAGGTAGGCCTGATTGACTTCGGTACCATTTGGATCGGCAATCACCGGGTATTGGCTTTTGCCATTGACCGTCGAATTGAAATTATCATTCCCGATATCAGTGACATCATCCATTTCGAGAAAAGCGTCAAAACCACGATAGCTGCCGCTTTTCCAGTTCAACCGGGTTCTCAGGGTGGATGCCGTGGCATCCCGGTTTAAATTGTCCTGATCGACAGCCTCCACGCGATAGCGCAGATTCAGCCCGACCTCACCGGATTTCAGCGCGTCGGTTAATGTGGCATTTTCACCATCCTGCGCCGCAGCCTGCAAAGCGGTTGTGCTGCAGGCCCCCAGCAGTAAAGCTCCGATAATTCTGGATAATCTGTGCGTGGTCATGACGCTTTTCCTTTGCAACAACGAATTGGCAGAGACAAAGCTACAACTTTTTCACCGCCGTTGAAATCTTTGCATTTTTCACCCAGGCAATGTGTCTACTACTTTCCCTTATGCAAGCCTGATACCAAATTGGTAGTCAACCCTGCCTATCCGGGAGCACTGCCGTATCCTCCGCCTGATCGAATAGAAAATTGTTTTGCCGGGCAAAGGCCAGGCGCTGCTGGTGTCTTTCGCGCTGTATGGCCAGATACATCACCAGCATACACACAGCGAGCACCCCGTAGAGCAGCATAAAGGCGGCGCTGTGAATACCCACCAAGTCCTGGGCAATACCAAACAGTACCGGCAGGGTGAAACCGCCCAGTGCACCAATAGTGGCCACGCTGCCCCCCACGCTGCCCATATGCGCCGGGTAGTTATCGTGCAGGGCCTTATACACAGAGGCGCGCCCAAAACCCTGGGCGATACCGATCACCAGTAGCAACAGGGTGAACAGTTCGATACCCACCTCAATATTCAATTGCACATCCCGGGCCACACCGTGGATGGTCATGCTGGTGGGGGGATAGCTGAGGAAAAAAAGACACACCAGGCAGGTCCAGAATACGCTCCAGCTGACCGTGCGCGCCCCATAGCGGTCCGCAAACCAGCCCCCCAGGGCACGCAGCGAACTGGACAGGGCCACAAACAGCAACGTCAATGCCATTGCCACCGGTGTACTTACCCCGTACACCGCCAGGTAATAGTTCGGCAGCCACAGCAAAAGGGCGAGAAAGCTGCCGAAGACAAAATAGTAGTAAAGTCCATAGCGCCATACGCGTATCTCCAGCAGCGGTTTGAGATGATCGGCAAGCGCACGCTTGCCGCGACTGCGCATATAGCGGGTTTCCTCCGGGGCAAAAAACCAAAACAGAAACAACATCAGCAGTATGCCGAAACCATACACAGGTCCTATCCACTCCCGTCCAAACCAATTCTGTATCGCCGGCGCCAGCGCCAGGGTAATGGCCGCACCGGCATTACCCGCACCAAAAATGCCCAGGGCAGTACCCTGCTGCCTCCTTTCAAACCAGGGGCTGATATAGCGGATGCCCAGTACGAAGGACACACCGGAAATACCCAGCCACAAACCGGCCAGCAGGTGTGCACTGTAGCTGGTGATAGACGGCAGCAGAAACAACACCGGCAACAACAACAGCATCTGCAACAAAATAAGGTTTTTCGCCGAGAAATACTCCACCAGCAGGCCTGCGGGAAAGCGCAGCAGTGCACCACTCAGGATGGGCGCCGCCAGCAGGATACCGTACTCGGTAGCGGACAGGGCCAGCTGCGCGCGAATCTCCACACCGAGCACCGCGTAGAGTGTCCACACAGAAAAGTTGGCGGCGAACATGGCCGAGGCAAACATCAATGCGCGCCCGGCGAGTTGCTGGGTATATTGCACGGCAGGCTCCCCGTGTTATGCAGATTTTCAACCAAAGGCCCGACTGATCGCGCAGGCCCTGTATGGGCAAATTCCGGCCACAGAGTGCCAGAAGTGCACTGTGCCGGCGAAGGCGACGCAGCCCGGCGGGGCTATTGGATGACAAGATGCACAAAAACGGTTTCGCCAGCAATTACTCCCAAAAATCCCCCCGAGGGGAAACCTATTGACGCAACTACCACCTGCTGGGTAGCCCGCGCAGTGAAACCGCCAGGCGGGCACCCTTCCCGCTACCCCAATGGGATTAACCCGCCCTGAAGAGCCGGGCAAGGGGCCCCCGCCTACCCCCTTTGCGCACTTTTTTTGCAGCGCTGCTCAAATACCATCGGCCATGACCCTATCCACCGCTAGATTACTGCGAAGCCGGAGAAAATAGTCATGAGTCAATCCAGCGGCCTCAATCTGTTTCATTGGGGCGATCCCAAAATAAAGACGCTGCACATTACCTGGTTTGCGTTCTTCCTGACTTTCCTGGTGTGGTTCTCCCATGCTCCGCTGATGGTCTTTATCAAGGAAGCCTTCGATCTCACCAGCCAGCAGGTGAAAGCCCTGTTAATTCTCAATGTGGCACTCACCATCCCCGCGCGTATCGTGATCGGTATGCTGGTGGACAAACTGGGCCCGCGCCTGGTGTACAGCGGCCTGCTGATCACCTCATCCGCGATCTGCCTGGGCTTCGCCACCGCAGACAGTTACCAGTCCCTGGCCCTGTTCCGCTTTTTGCTCGGCTTTGTCGGCGCGGGCTTCGTGATCGGCATCCGCATGGTGGGCGAGTGGTTCCCGGCCAGGCAGGTGGGCCTGGCGGAGGGCATCTACGGTGGCTGGGGAAATTTCGGTTCCGCTGCCGGTGCCATAACCCTGCCCACCCTCGCCCTGTTGTTCGGTGGCGAGGACGGCTGGCGCTACGCCCTCGGCCTCACCGGGGTGCTCGCCGGGCTCTACGGCATCCTCTACTACCGCATCGCGCGCAATACCCCCAAGGGCTCCACCTACTTCAAGCCGAAGAAAAGCGGCGGCCTGGAAGTGACCAGCAAGCGCGACTTTTACTTCTATCTGCTGATGAACGTGCCCATGTACCTGGCGCTGGCGGCACTGGCCTACAAGCTGTCCCCCAGTGGGGTGGCCCTGCTCAGCCAGGAGGCCACCTACAGTATGTGGGGATTGCTGGTAGCCCTGTTCGTTTTACAGACCCGCATGATCTGGAGTGTGAACCGGGAGCACCTGCGCAAGGGGGTGCCGGCGCTGGAGAAGTACAATTTCAAGCAGGTGGCCATTTTGGACCTGGCCTACTTTGTCACCTTCGGCTCGGAACTGGCGGTGGTCTCCATGCTGCCGTTGTTCTTTCTGGAGACCTTTGAAGGGTTGAGCCCGGTGAAGGCCGGCCTGCTCGCTTCCGGCTTCGCCTTTATGAACCTGGTGGCGCGCCCCACCGGCGGCTACTTTTCTGACAAGCTGGGACGCCGCCGCAGCCTGATGTTCCTGATTGGCGGCTTGGCGGTGGGTTACTTTGTGCTGAGCCAGATCGACGGCAGCTGGTGGATTCCCGCCGCGGTGATCGCCACCATGTGCTGCTCCTTCTTCGTGCAGGCCGGCGAGGGCGCAGTGTTTGCCATAGTGCCCCTGGTGAAGCGCCGCATGACCGGGCAGATTGCCGGTATGGCCGGGGCCTATGGCAATGTGGGCGCGGTGACCTTTCTCACCACCCTGTCCTATGTGAGCTACAGCCAGTTCTTTTTGGTAATCGCCGGGGCTGCCGCTGTGATCTTCTTTGCCTGCGTGTTTCTGGATGAGCCCAAGGGCAAGATTGCGGAAGTGCTGCCAGACGGCACAGTGCAGCTGATTAGCGTAGAGTAAGGCACCGAGGCGGCGGAGGGCTCTGCTGTTCTCCGCTGATTCTGTGCGCCAGGCACCGCTACCAGAGGGGGACCGACAATGACCGAAACCGGCCCGACCATTTCCGCGCATTGCGGACAGCCCCCCGCTGCCGCGCCGCAACCGGTGCTGCAACTGCGCCATGGCCTGTGCAGCCGCGCCGGTATCAAAGCACAGAATGAAGACTCGGCCCTGTTCCACTGGCCGCAAAGCCCGCATCTGCAACAGTACCTTGGCGCGGTGGCGGCACTGGCGGACGGGGTCAGTTCCGCCGAGGCCGGGGCCCTCGCCAGCCACACTGCCACCGGGCAGTTTGTGCGGGATTATTACAAGGTACCGGACACCTGGTCGGTGGCCCATGCCGGACAAAAGATCCTCGCCTCCATCAACAGCAAGCTGTACCGCAAAAGCCACGACTATCCCCAGCAGGAGAAGGGCTTCCTGTGTACTTTTTCGGCCCTGGTGTTCAAATCCCGCACCGCGCACTATTTCCATATCGGCGACAGCCGCATTTATCACCTGCGCGGTGATACCCTCAAGTGCCTGACCCGCGACCACAACATTACCCTGGCACACCGCCAACAGATGCTGTCGCGTGCACTCGGCATGGATACCGGCCTGCAGGTGGACTACGGACAGGTGGGCCTGGCTGACAACGATATGCTGCTGCTCACCAGCGACGGGGTACACGACTTTATCGACGAAGGTGCTCTGCGCAAACTGCTCGCGGACACCCATTCAAGCGAGCAGGAAAAGGCGGAAACCCTGGTGCGCATCGCCGAGGAAAACGGCAGCGATGACAATCTGTCGGCGCTGGTGGTGCGGGTGCAGGCACTGCCCCAGGCCACCCTGGACGATTACAGCCGCCAGCTCACGCGCCTGCCATTTCCGCCGGAGCTGGAGCCGGGCATGGTGCTGGACGGCTACCGGGTGGAGCGCGAGCTGTTCTCCTCCCAGCGCAGCCAGCTGTATCTGGTGTGCGATACGGCCTGCGGTGAAACCCTGGTGATGAAAACCCCCTCGGTGAATTACGAGGACGATATCCACTATATCGACCGCTTTGTGCAGGAGGAGTGGATCGGCCTGCGCATTCACAGCAAGCATGTGGTACGCCTGCACCGGCAGGAACGGCCGCGCAGCGCACTCTACTACCTGATGGAGTACGTGGATGGTATCACCCTGGAAACCTGGATTGCCCGCAATCGCTTTCCCAAGCCGGCGGAAGCCTTCCGTATCCTCAAGCAGGTCGCGGCGGGGCTGCAGGCGTTTCACGACCAGGAGACCATTCATCAGGATCTGAAACCCGCGAATATCATGGTGGATAGTGACGGCCAGGTAAAAATTATCGACTTCGGCTCGGTGTATATCGCCGGCAGTGCCGAGATCTTCCGCCCGCTGGAACACCCGGCGGCGCTGGGTACCGCCAGCTATTCGGACCCCCACTATATTCTCGGTCGCAACAGCGGTATTCGCGGCGATATCTACGCCCTGGCCACCATTGCCTACGAGATGTTTACCGGGGAACTTCCCTATGGAGAGGAGATTGAGGCGTGTCGCTCCAACGCGGATTACGAGCGCCTGCGCTACCGTTCCGCCACCCAGTTCAACCCGGTGGTGCCCCTCTGGTTTGACCGCGCACTGGCGCGCGGCTGCAGTATCGACCTGGAGCAGCGCTACCCCACGCTGGAGGAATTGATACGGGACCTGGGCAGCCCCAATCCGGACTACCTGCGCGAAGACCCCACAGACAAGGGCGACGCTTCCCTGTTCTGGAAAATCCTGTGCGGTATCTGGGTGGTCACCCTGCTGGCGGTAGTTGCGCTCTTCTCCTCCGGCACCTAGGTTTTATCCGATCGTACGCAGCCAGTTCTCCACCAACCCACACACGCTATGCCCCGTGGCGGCTGTATACCAGCGCAGCAGTAGTGACCACAGACCTTTACATGCACCACCTAGCGTACCTCCACGACATACTGCCGAACCGGTAGGCCATAAATGCTGGAACAACTCCGGGTCCTGCGCAACTGTGCCTACACCCAGGCGCGGTTACGCGCGAACAGGGATGCTTTCACCGCATACTGAATGTGGCGAGTATTCTGTTATATGGCTCCGTTAGTATTGATTCTGCCCCGTTAAAATTATCTGAAAAAGAATTGTGAGATCAACGTGATAACAATTCAGCAGCTTGATGGATTTATGATTGGGACTTGACAGGAAAATCGAGTTTCATGGCGGGTACTCCCCACGGGGAGAATCCGTATCTCTAGGGTTTCCATTGCCCAACTCCCGTTCCTTTTGGATGCGCACATACACTTCTTCACGGTGAACAGGCAAGGATTTTGGGGCCTTGATGCCCATCCGTACCTGATTACCCGTCACACCCAATACGGTGACTGAGACATTTTTTCCAATTCTGAGATTCTCGCCTGGCCGGCGTTTTAAAATCAACATAAGCCTTTCCTTCCGGGTCGCAAATCCCGGGCTGATTTTTCATGATGGGAATACTTGGAAAATAAGGTCTGAAGGCACTACAAGGCGGGGCACGGGAACGGTAGGCGGTAAAGCAGAACCGGCGGATGCAACGTTCCCAGAGCCTGGGGAATCGCTCCAACCACCTGAATCTACCCCGCTTTATTGAAGACGAGCGGGTTTCTAGCGTATTATCCATAAAGCCATTTTGATAACTATCCTATCAATTTGGTTAGCTGGCCCTTGGTGTTCGTGCACTTTGGGTCAGCGCCTTTTTATTTACGCTTATGTCACGCTACCGTTCTCCTATCGAGGAAATGGATCTTTTAGAAACGCTTGGGCTTCCCGGGCCATTGGCTCACAGAAGCCCACTCAATCTCGACCCACAACACAGATAAATGTTTGACAATTTTACGTAGCCTTGATACCGAAAACAATCTTAATAAAATCCAATAAGATCATTTTGATGCCTATATTTCCGTTGCGGTAGAAAGTCAAAATGATTGCCAGCATCCAAGATCTGGCTGTGATCGCATATAGGCTAAAACACCTAAAGACGAAGGAGGGCTTGAAAACCGACATTCAGCCGCACGAACACCCGCCAGAGCATGCGCCATCGATGATGAAGCCGTTCGATGAACCTTACCTATCTATACTGCGGACCAGATGGAACTCTTTTCATGGTTCAAACATCCAAGCTTTCCTGTGAACGTAAAGTTAGTGAAAATTTGCCCGATCTTCACCCGGAGGCGCTACAAAAAAACAAGAAAAGGTACGCAAGACGAGGTGGGTGTTTACCTGTGAATGGCTAAAAGGGTCTTTATCCTATCTATGCCCCACTAAAGTCCATAGGGAAGCGAGCAGCCCGGCATTGGGCTTTTTCAATTCTGTATTTATTATAGGGGGAAATTTGGCAAGCAATTCTGGTACCTAAAGAAGCGTTATGAAGGAAATGCCCGGTAAGGAAACAAGACCAACAACAGCAAGCTTTATAGGTAGTGTTCACGTTAACCATTTTCTGGCTTGTACTGATGTACCTAAAATGAATTGCTGACTGGTTGAAAGCAGAATACCAAAGATTTTCCACAGACTTGATTTGGAACTGGTGATTGGAATAATACTGGACACGCTGATCATCTTATAAGCATCCGTACTCAGAGCGCATCACTGGAGTAGAAATGAGAATTTTGTTGTTACTTATTGTTGCAGTTGTAGCGTCATCGAGCAGTTTTGTAGTGCATGTTATTTCTGCGCAATGGCTACCGGAGTGGGTAAGTAGCCAAATGCAGGGCGTGCATATTCAACCTTCCTGGAAGGTGAAGTATGTGGCTCTGATAAGCTCTATTGAGTATGGTGTTGCTGCAGTTGCTCTTTATGCCTTGGTGCGTGAGAAACTCATTCAGCATGGAGTACTGTTTGCTGTAGTGATATTTTCACTTCTGCTCACCGCAATCCATGGTGCCTTTATTCGCCAGCCGCTTATGGATTATGTGATAGGAAATCCTCTGCAGGTTGTGTTTGCGCAAAATGCTTTTAAGTGGCTTGTCTGGCTTCTCATGTCAACCGTAGTGATTATCGGTTATGAGATTACCAGACAAATGCCAACAAGTGACTGTGATGTCAAGCAGCCGGTTTAACATCAAGCTATTCCCAATAAGAACCGCTGAAACTCTAAAGTAACTGTAAAAGTGGTCAGAAATCCGGAAGCACAACAGTTGCGGTTGGTACGAGGATATTGCCCATTTAGGCATATCCATGACCTATAAGGGCAGTTTGGCAGGTACCAAATGCAAGCCGTAATTTCGATCACCCTGACTGTTACTTTGACGGAAGAGAAAATTACGCCGAAAAAATGAAATACAGAGGGTTACAAATGGCGGACTATTCCGGGATAGTGGCCGCGATGACCGCTTTTTTATTTTGTACGATCATATCAAAAGCGTTTCATAAGTTGATTTTAATAAGGATTTTGGATAATTGATACAGAATTGCTTCTGGGAGTGTTATCAGCATAATAGTGGTCACGGTGACCACTATATAAAGGTTATGAGTAAGAGCATGAAGCTAAATTTAACTTTGACATTATTTCTTTTCGCATCATTCGTAGTAGCAGACGATGATCCCTTATATCTGGGTACTTGGCGGTCAAATGAAGAAAAGACTCTAGCTAGTATGGATGGGGTTAAGGGTATACCAGAAAAGGCCCAGGTGTTTTTGCGCGACGAGCTTTTTGGCCATCTCGTGCATGTAATTCGCGTAGATTCATTCGCAACTTATTTCATAGATGAAAAGCCTGATGTATTGACATTTTTACCTCACAAGGTCGATGTACTGAGTGGCAATTCAATTCGCGTCACATATTATGACGAATTAACTGATTCTGATGTAACACAGGTTTTAAAATTTGAAGATAACTGCTATTCACTGCCAGTAACAAAGTGGAAATTTAGAGAGTACTTTTGCCGTGTTGATTAATATTCCTACAAGGCGTGCAATGGTTCCCTGCGGCTGGACCTCCTTACGCTGCTCTCCAGTCGGTTCATTCACTAAACGTTATGCCGAAAAGAGTCTATTTTTATGCCTGAACCCGATCCAGTGCAAATCAACACCAATGGGCTTGAGCCCTACGATTACCTGCGCCGAGTTTACACCGACTTACCGCGAGCGCAGACCGTCGGGGAAATTGAAGCCCTGTTGCCATGGAATCTTCAGAGCGCAACGGAAGCAGACCTGCCGAATGAACCAAAGGGCGAGGTTACTTGATCGCTTACTGTATTATCAGCAAGCCGAGTCTGCCCAAGCGGCATGACTCAAATCAAATTGCCTCCGGCAAACTCAGGGTGATTCAGTGGCGCTTATACATTCAAGACACTATTAACTGGCAAGTCTCTAATTCTCATACCTGTAGCAGCAAATATAGCATTGGTTAACGCTGGCGCTACAGGCGGAACTCCCGGCTCCCCCACTCCCGCAGGAGGAGCATCAGAAGCCACAATGGTCACTTCAATGTCAGGACACTGATTGATACGCAACAAAGGGTAGTTATGAAAATTAGACTGTTGAACTCGCCCCGCTTCAAAGCTGATCTCGCCCATCATTGCCAGACTAAGGCCAAATACAACAGCGCCTTCGGTTTGTGAGATAACTCGATCAGGGTTAACCACCAACCCAGCATCAATTGCCGCAATTGATTTGATCACCTTTAGGTTTTTGCTTCGATCGACTTCGACCAAAATAGCAACTGCTACATAACTGGTAAAGCTTCGATGTACTGCAAAGCCCCAGCCTTGTCCTTTTTGAAGTGACGTTTGCTGTTTCATTGCCAGCTCCACAATATCAATGACCTTATGGTAGCGGCCAACATCCATAGGATGACGAGACAGTTCTTCACCATAGTTATCGTATTCAAAGCCTTGGTCAGCAAAGTCGACCAGCCGGGGCTTACCTAACATCTGTTTCCACATCTGTGGTGATGTCATATTAGCGTGGTGAGCTAGCTCATCAACAAAGCTGCCTATACCGAAAGCGTGTTGAATATTGCACACAGAGCGGAGCCAACCTATGCGGGTATATGCTTCAGCCTTAACGGATTCACAGCGATAGCTTTTGAGCGCAAAAGGAATATCAACAAAGCCAAGGTCTAACTCTCCGGCAGACGGGTACGCAACGCTCTCTGCAAATGTTGAGCTAATTGATGGGAAACCAGTACGCTGTAACATTGCCTCGGGAAAATTGTCATTATTAACTTTAGCTTGATAAAACTGTGCGCTTATCGCATGAAGATAGCCATTTTGGATATCATCTTCTCTACTCCAACTTACCTTTATAGGCCGATTAAGTTGTTGGGATAACAGTGCTGCTTCTACACTGAAATCCGGTTTAGCTTTTCGACCAAAGCCACCCCCCAATAAGGTTACGTTGACTCTAACTTGCTCTTCTTTTATTCCTAAATTTTTAGCCACATTCTGCTGAGTACTTTGCGGTGTTTGAGTCGAGGCCCACAGTTCACAGCCATGTTCAGTCACCATTGCAGTTGCCACGGGTGGCTCCATTGGAGCATGGGCTAAATAAGGGACAGTATATTGTGATTGAATTTTCGAACTAGTGGACCAATCTGAAATTTCAGGGCCCTGCTGCCGTACAAGTTTACCTGGTTGGGTTATTCGTTTAGATAGCGTTTCCAAATAATTCTCAGAGTCATGGGTATCGTTCGGTGAGATAGTCCAATCAATCACTAGTGCTTTTCTTCCTTGTAAAGCACTCCAGCTATTTGTAGCAATTACCGCAACCCCGCCCAAAGCTTGAAAAGCAGGTGCGCCTTTAGGAACCGGTAAGCGAATAACATCAACGACTCCAGCAACCTTTCGTGCCTGACTATCATCTAATCTAGCGACATCACTACCCAATACTGGAGGGCGGGTAATACTAGCGTAAAGCATTCCATCAAGTTGAACGTCATAGCCATATTTAGCTTTGCCCGACAACATATCGTCCATATCAACGATCGTGCGTGACTGGCCAATATGTTTAAATTCACTATTCTTTTTTAACTTAACACTCTCTTTATCCGGTAAGGCTAACTTCGATGCCGCTAAGGCTAACTCACCATAGCTCAATTTACGTTGACTTTTGTCGTGATGAACATAATGGCTTTTCGCCTTAACCTCTGAAACAGGAACTTCCCAGCGATTAGCGGCTGCCTGCTCAAGCATGGTTCGCGCTATTGCGCCCATCTGACGCATCTGGTAGTAATATTTACGAATACTGCGGGAGCCATCAGTATTTTGGCTACCATAGCGTTTATCTGCCATGCCTTGCACCACCACAACATGTTGCCACTCAGCCTCTAACTCATCTGCTAAAATTTGAGGAATACCCGTCCTAATACCCTGTCCCATTTCTGAGCGGTGGCAGGTTAAATAAACCTTATTATCCTCACCAACCGCAATGAACAAATTGAGCTTACCGGATTTTTCTTGTGCCAGTGCCATAGGAGTCCAGCTCAAGCCGCTGGCTCCAAGCACTAAACCTCCACCTGTTACTCCAAATAGCTTAAGTACATCACGACGGCTAAAGTTTTGCACTGCTGTAAATATACTCATTTCTCAGTTCTCTTTTTAGCCACACTTTGGATTGCAGCTTTGATTCTGGTATAGGTACCACAGCGGCAGATATTGCCAGACATAGCAGTCTCAATATCAGCGTCAGTGGGAGTAGCATTACTCGCAAGCAACGCCGCAGCAGACATCAATTGGCCCGACTGGCAATATCCACATTGCGGCACATTATGGGTATTCCAAGCTTCTTTTAACCCCTCAAACTCAAGAGCTTCAATTGTAGTCACATGCTTACCTTGGGCCTGTGCAACACTGGTTAAGCAAGCTCTTGCTGGTTTGCCGTCAATATGTACCGTGCAAGCGCCACAAAGCCCAGCACCGCAACCATATTTAGTGCCTGTCATACCTAACATGTCGCGTATTACCCATAAAATTGGCATATTCGGATCAGTATCAAGAGTAAAAATCTTACCATTTAACATTAATGTTAGTTTCTCACTTGCCATTACTCTCTCCTTTCCTTTGGTACTAATAACATCAGCGACAGCTTAAGGTTGATAACACGGTTATATTTTTATTTATTTGTTGCCATGTAACGAAAAATTATTATCCAGTCTAAAACACACTCAAATCCAATAACGCTCCGGTAGCTAATATCAATAATCTCTGGTTACTTTTATCTGTTGTTGCCACTTTTCTAAATCTGTTTTGCTATCAATATCAGCTGTAACGAATTTAATATCGATCACGTTTATTTTTTGTGATTTCTCTTTTTCAATCAATAACTTTTTGGCGCCTTTATCTCCACTAAGACTCAAAAGTAACTTAAAGTCTTCAGAATTAAAAATCGCTGGCGTACCAAAACTGTTTTTGTATTGGGCACAACTGGTTTGTCCGTTGGCAAACCAAGTAGTGGTTAACCTGTAAAGATCATTTAGAGTAACACCGATATGATCAGCGAGTGTGATGAGTAAACCATCGGCTTGTATCGACTGAGCCTTAGCTACGGCCACTTTTATCGAACTGGATATGCCCTGTTGCCACTGTTGATTTTTGATAACCTTGACCTCATCAGGCAGTAGTGCTGTGATAACCTGGCTGTGTTCACCCAGGACGACCATCACTTGATAGTTTATTTTCGTCGGTGCTTTAGCTATTAAGCATTGCACTTTATCTAACGAATGCAGTATTAATGGTTGGCGCTTTACTTTTCCTGAGGCATCAAAAACATCAATATCGGCTGCCAACTTACACCCTTCGAACCGCTGGCTTGCCCCACCAGCTAATACTGCCACCAATACAGTTTTAGCTGATGCTGACTTCGCCTTGCTATTCACTAAGTCTGTTGGAGTGTTATCCAGTTCGTCGGTCAAAGCATCACCTTTTCTAAGGCAAACTGGCTGGCGTTATGCAGTACGCCATGACACTGTGCCAAAATACTTAAAGCCACGGATTCGGGCAGCTCGCCACCCAGCGCCAACCCGGCTGGTGCTGCAAGTACTCCATGAAAATCAGCTTCCGTCAGTTGAACCCTTTCAAGTACTTTATCGCGTCTATGAGGTGGGCCCAGCAAGGCAATGTAGTTGATTGGAACCTGGCTAAGACGTTTTAAGGCGGCACTGTCTAACTCTAGGTTGTGTTGCATCACGATTGCCGCGTCAAAACGGCATAATACCGAATCAGGCAGATTAGTACTTGACTGCTTTATAATCCTGGCATTAGGAAAGTCATAGCTTCTGGCATAACTGGTCCGCTCATCAATAACCGTAACTTTCCAGCCTAACTGGCTCGCAATATTGGCCACTGGCTGTGCATCCAAACCACCACCAAATATAGCGATATGAAATCGTGGACGGCATGGAATGATAAGATACTGTTGTGTGGTGTGTTCTCTTTTGGCTCGGGTAAGCATTACCGCTTTTTGAAAGTCGTGCAGTGGATAATCAGCGTCTGTAACATGCACCACGGCAGCACTCATTTTATCCGCTGCCGTGCCCGCTTTAGTCATGGCTAATTCATAAAAAACAGGGTCACCTGCATTGAGTTTCTCTGTCAATAAATGTAATTGCAGGTAATGATTACTTTGCGTTAATGGAAACAACATCAGTTCGACAATTCCGCCACAACCTAACTGGTAGCTGGCATCAGATTCATCTCTAGCGTCATATTTTACTTTTACCACTACATTGTATTGAATGGCTCTCTGAGCATGCCGTTTAAGATCCTCCTCTAGACAGCCTCCACTCACCATGCCAATGGCCTTTCCCAATGGGTGGAATAGCATCATAGCACCGGCTTTACGATAAGCTGAACCTTGTACTTTAGTCACAACCGCCAATACCCAGCCGTCTTTGGGTGCGGCCTGCCATTCACTTAAAAGATCTTCAATATGATGCGACATAAATCCTTACTATAAAATTTGGCAGAGCCCGCCATGGCGCCATGAAACTTGGAGGAAACAACACCCATGCTGGATACATCGACCCTATATTTCACCAGCCCTCTTAGAAGCGGAAAATCCCCTCTATTGACAATTAACTCCTTGGCTATTTTTACATCCTTTTAACATTCATAATCATTTTTTGGCAAGTTCTGTTATCAATAATCTTTAGCTGAGCGCCGCCTCAGTGCTCGCTTACTGTTACCCATTGCAGATGATCTCTTGTTACCTGGTGCAAGACAACTTTGCTTCGCTCGGAAGTGATAGGCATACGGATTACTATCCGGAAAAAAGAGAATAGTACTTTTAGTATGCTCAAACTACCTGCCTCAAAAAATTTAACACCATAACATTTGGTGAGCGTTAACGAGCCTAGATTTTTTATGTGGGCATTTTTTAATATGCTTATTGTATTTATTTATATTCAATATTAACGGCATCGTTCAGCTCACCCTCACCACAATTTGAAAGACAAATTTCAAATAGGTTTTTTTGAGCTAAATTATTAAGCTTGATATTGGCTCTTTCGCTTGCTACAGCAATATTTAACCATTTGTTTATTAGTGGCATATTGTTACCAGAATCACCTTTTATTCCGCCATTCTCCAAGTAGGTGCAAACTCTAAATCCAGTATCATAACCTATTGCCACATCTTTCATTTGGACATGGCCTATTAATCTTGAGTAATGATCATTCAGCCAAAAGTCTGCAACCAATGTATTCCAATCACCACCATATACTAAGGCTAATTCAGTGATTTTTTATCAATCCACATGGATAAACCCGCAACATGATTTTTCTTTATATCAGCTTGAGGGTAATCCACATCCGATAGATCCCAGTTCACATTCCACCTCTGATCATAAATATAATGACGAAAGCAGAGGCGCAGATTTCTATTTCCAGCGCCCCTACTTGTTAAGTGCATGCCACTCAATTGCTTGTTTCTCGTGGTATTGTATAAATTTATTTTTTCCGTTGCAGTACTTATCATTGTCATGATTGCAGCTATGTGCAACACTTTTTTTAAGAATTGCGTATTCTTGTGCTATTATATTATCCTGTTGCAGATAATCCCGAAATGCGATATGCCTCCTAGAATTCTCGCTGCTCCTTAAAAACGCATGCATGTGATGACTACGAAAATCACCACCCTTTTCGAAGTATCTACGCTCAGCAATTTCGTTTTCGCCTTTGGCAGTATATCCTATCTTTGCAAGAGCGTCATTGAAGGAATCTAACTCATCTAGATCATCAACTTCAACAAGAATATCAATTATGGGTTTTGCAGATAAACCAGTCACAGATGTGCTACCTATATGATGAACTTCTGGAGACAAAGAACCAATTGTGTCAAGAATAAGCTCTTTCTCCCTGTCAAATTCACTAGGCCATGATGCTTGATATTCAACAACTTCGATAACTCTCATATTGCTCCACGACACTTAACGCTGTCAGCAGGGTGGAAAACCCAGAAGGAACAACGATTTTTTGCTCCCTCTGGCTGGCCTTATTGAAAAATTAATCCGAAAACCCACTGAAACTCTCCGCCTGCAGTCCTGATTTCAGCCAACAGGCTTCTTCAGAAATGAAAATATTTGCCTGTGGCTGTATACCGAGATACTCATTTAAGGAACCGGCGGGTACAATCAATGATGTTCTGTTTTTATTCATAAACGGCACCGCAGAGCCGCACTCTTTACAAAATGCCTTTGAGAATTCTCTTGAAGGGTGTTTGTAATTTGTAATATTGACTTGACCGCAAATCCACTCGATATTGCCTGGGGCAGTGAATAAGTTAGAAGCAAAAGCAGAACCGGTTAATTTTTGACATTGCTTACAATGACACTGATAAAAAGCCTTGAAGCTGTCTACTACGGAGAATTTTACACTGCCGCATAAACACTCCCCCGTTAATTGCTTGCTCATACTTCCATACTCTCTTGATTTTTAACGTATTGCTTTGGGGCAGATGTAGCAATGTGCAGGTTGCGCCTGCCGCGATAGCGGCGACGCTTTGAGTGTTTTTTGCTTAGAATGGCAACAACAGCAACCACGCAAAAAGTCCACAAATTAAGTTGTTGGATACAACATTTGATTATGTACACTCAAGTTAGCTTCCAATCAATAATAGCGGAAGTGCAAATACACTCATATGTATTACTTTAGGATACCTGAAGCCGATAAGGCCTAAGACTGCACTAACCAATATTCCACCCAGATACGTAACCAGCCCCAAGGTCTGAAATATCTCTAAATAGTAAATACCTAAATATCCAATAAGTAAAAATAAGAAAAATGTTACAACTGACGTAACCCACTTTTCTCTCAAACTATATTCATTGTTTTTCTTTTTTAATACTTTAAACATCCATATTTCTCTTTGTATATTGAACACCACGTTAAGCGGTATTAACAGTTTGATAATTTTTGTGTTATAAACGCAGCACATCATAAAAGGAGCACAGATTTTGATGTCGGTTGCAACTTGTTGTTTACTGCCACTCAATTCATGAGAATTTTATCGTTACCATTTCACAACTTCTACCGCCTGTCAAACCAAAGATGAGACTGATAGAACACACTAAATTTTGCCACACTAACGTGGGATAAGCGCTACTGTTCTTGGAATATTTTTAGTTTGAATGCTGCATATGTAATCATAACAACGATACCCAAAAAAAATAATGATATGACAATAAGATTAAAAATAGGCATGCCAATAGTTTGGGCTATAAATCCCCATACAACCAAAACCATTCCACAAATTATACCCAGCATGTACTTATACATATTCACTGCCCCTAAGTTTTATTATCTAGAAAATAGAACATTGTTCATTTCACACTATATTTCGGTAGGGGCCACGCGAGATGCAAGCGTCGCTTTTGTTCCCTTTATTATAGCTAAACACTTTGAAAATACCTTGCACTTTAAATCTGTGAAATAACCTTTTCGATATTTTTTTGACTTCGGGCGCAACAATTAGTCCACCCGTGATGAACCCTGGTTTCCCCTCAGACAACTCTCTTGCAATTTCTTGCGCTAGCCTAACAGGATCATAAAATGACAGTTCGTGCTCGACACCATCTTCCGTATGAACAATATCATCGGATAGCCGGTCCTTTGCAGGCCTTTCCAAGAGATTTCTTCTATTCCAATCTATTGGATACACTACTTTCATGTAAATATAATACCGATTAAGACAAGGGCGCGCTATAAGCACATCCTTGCTGTCGGTCCCTGTTGAACGAAGCCGCTACGCGGCAAAGATAACCCCGCTGAAATAAAGATAATTCTCCTACGTGCTCACATCCGAGCACGATAACTAGAGGAGTATCTTTATGAACAAAGCACCGCAGAAACGATACGATTCACTGTACCGAAAACATCTTAGCGCACTCAAGCGTCAGGGCAAAGCCGAATCGAGCATTGACCTTTACAGCCGTGCCATACGACGCGTCTGTGAATATTTTGACAGCCCGCCCGATACCCTCAATCAAGAGCAGCCTGAGGGCTATTTCGAGTCTCTCATCAGCACCCACTCCTGGTCAACGATAAAGGTAGATCCTAATGGCCTGCAGTTCTTTTACAAGCACGTGCTTAAGCGCCATTGGCAGTGGCTGGATATTGTCAAACCATCTCAAGAAAGACACCTCCCCGATGCGCTGGCTCTCAAAGGGCTGGAGCGGTTGATCAACAGTACCCGCGAACGGCGCTACCAGACCTTCATTCTCACCTGCTTCAGAATGGGTTTGCGCTTAGGCGAAACCCTTGGCATTCGTATGGCCGATATCGACAGCGAACGCGGCCTTCTATATGTGCACCAGGCGAAGGGCAAGAAGGACCGCTTCGCCCTCCTGCCCAAGCTGACACTGCAGGCGCTGCGCGCATACTGGGCAACCCATCGAAATCCCACCTTGCCCTTTCCTCGCGGACACACCCCCGAGGAGCAGTGCCTGGCCCGTACGCCAATGGATCGTGGCGATACTGAAGTCTTTCAAAGCCATTGTCAGCAACGTTGGCATTCACAAAGCGATTACCATCCACACTTTGCCTCACTGTTACGGCACACTCCTGACCGACATGGGCGTCAGCCTACGGGCGATTCATGAGCAGATGTGACACGAGTGTCCCAAGACCACTGCACTGTGCACCCAGCTAACCACCTACGCCCAGAAGAATACGATTCGGCGCATCAATGGCCTACTGGCCAAACTGCGTGTGGTATGGGGAGCGTAACATGACACTGCAAACGATTGTTCAACGCTACCGCCACCGTTTTGTCGAACAATTCGGCAACTCCCTCAGCCGCGGCCAGTGGTCCGCCCTCAACACCATCGAGCGCGCCGCCAAGGGTCTTGCGGTGAGATGATATGGGCCTGCCAGCGTTGCGCTCATAACGCCCACACACCCCGTTCCTGCGGGCATCGCGTCTGCAATCTCTGCCAAAATCAGGACACACAGATCTGACTGCAACGCCAGGTGCAAAAACGTTTACCGGTGAACTACTACCTGATCACCTTTACGCTGCCCAGGGAGCTGCAAAATGTCATCCGACAACACCAGAACACTTGCTACGATTTGCTAATACGTTGTGCCGCGCAAACCCTCAAAACTTTTACCAAAAACGATAGCGCCCTGGGTGGAGAGCTGCGCTTCTGCGTTGCCCTACATACGCATACCCGTCGTCTGGACTACCACCCGCACATACACATGCACATGCACATGCACATGCACATGCACATGCACATGCACATTGTGCTACCCGGTGCGGCAATTAGTAAAGCTCGCCGGCAGTGGTGCGAAGTCCGTGGGCGCTGCCTGTTCGACGGTTGCGCTTTGGCCAAAGTCTTCCGTGGCATCTTCCTCAAGGCGCCTTCTCAGGCCAGGATTGCACCCAGCAGAACGCCAGCGAAATGGATAGCACACTGTAAACGGGTCGGCAAAGGCGCCCAAGCGCTGCACTACCTCGCGCGCTATCTGTATCGTGGCGTGGTTAGTAATACCAATATTTTGTCCGATGACAGTTCCAACGTGCACTTTCGCTACCGCGATACCAAAGCCGATCAATGGAAAACCTGTACAGTAACCGGCGAGCAGTTTATCAGACTGATCCTGCAACACTGTTTGCCAAAGAGCTTTCGCCGTGCGCGAGGCTAGGGGTACTTACATGGCAACGCGAAAGTCGTTATGCGTATTCTGCAGTGGGTGCTGAATGTACAAAGGTCGGCGCCACCGAAGAAGAAATCCGCGAGGTTGCCTTGCCCTTCACTGCCGCAGCCCTATGCGGGTGACTGATATTTACCCTCCAAAACCCAAGCCTGGATAAAAACAGTTAGAGCACGGACGCCACCACCGCGAGGATTAATGAACCTTATGTAAAGGAGCGAATGCACTATGTGACAACGATTTTTTTATCGCCTACCGGGCGAGAGCTTTGCTCGTCTGTGGAAAAGGTCAGCGGTTAATGCTGGCCCTCCAAAACCCATTCCCTTTCGACTTATTTACATAAATAGAGCTGGCAGGGTTTATTCAACAACCAGATAGGTTGTGGCAAGCGCAATATATCCTTATTTGTTAGATTTTTTCGGCATGGGCTCAGGGTTTGATGTGACAGAGTAAACGACAGAACTAATTTTCCAGCCATTTCCGGTTTTCAGCAAGTGCCATGCTTCATCACCCCAGTTACTTTTATAATCACCAACATGGAAACTATATTTAAAATGTACTGAAGCAATCTCGCTATCGGTTAGTATTTCAATATCCCAGAATTTCTCTTCTACTTTTTCTTCTGCTGAGACGATCCATGAAATAAATTGTACGTAAGACCCAGGTCTAACACCTGATTGGCTAGGTAGTGATCCAGTTCTCTTGTCTGCAACAACGCTGATCCAAGGGATAGATTTATCATAGAAAAGGTCATGGAACTTTTCTTCGTCCTTTTCAATTATTGAAAAGCGAAAAGCTTTAATCAGATCTGAGATTTCCTGTCTAGTTTTTTTCTCATCTGCATTTGCAACTGCGACAGAAGATAGCGCCATAGCAAGGACAGCTATTATTATTCTAACTTTCATACTTTTTCCATTTTTTGGTGACAATGAAATCATTGTGGTAGAACGCCCCATGACTGAGGCGCCCCACGCAGATCCGGACCTGCGGAACTACCGCATCCGGCTCCTCAGCTATATTATTTACCGCGCAGCTAAACCCTTTCCCAAAGCTCATCATTCCATCCATCTTCGCCCTTTCACCCAATGAATATAATTCATCAGCCCCAGATTTTGCCGTATGTAATGCCTGCACTTTTGTTTTCATACAATATCCAGCCTTACATGTCCGGTGTATGTGTCAACTACAGACTCAATATAACTGCCAACCCCTTCGCCTTGTAGACGGCTTTCCCGCCCTCTGACTACTATGAGTTGGTCCGACGTCCAAGGCACCATCGTTCATTTCGCCTTTCAAGCTATACAGCCCAACCCATTCCTTTGGGAGTTACTTTGAGTCTCACAAGTTCTCATTACATCTCTGTATGCATGCCGTGGCTTAAGAACTCCGCTAGGTCTCCACAATCTTGCCATTCAGATAGCGAGAAACTCTCCCTTCTGAGTCGATTGCTTTGCATCGGCTTAGATGGCGTTACAAACCTCGCCAACTAGAATTTGCATTTCGAAGCGATAACAGCACTTCAGGAGCACGCGCTCCCTATGGCCTACATACTTCTCTGTCTACGCTTCAGCTTGATTATTCGCTCGCGCTTCCTGCCTCTCAAATATTCCTAATTTAAAGTTCTGCACAACGCGCAAGATTCGATACTGGTGAGTGGCTAACTCTTACCAGGCAAGGGCTTTCACCCTGCAAGATGCAACAAGCTTCGCTAAACAGCAGCCGGAACAAAGTGTAGGCTGTCCGGTCGAGGGCACTTTTTTCCACCCGGAATGTATTTCAGCAACTTGCCAGAGTTTATGATAGCAACATTGCAACTGGATAAAATAAAACAAGCCAAATACAACAACAAAATACCGCACCAATGATGGCGATAAACCGGACTAAAATATCGTTACCTGATGTAATTTTATAATGACGTAGAATCAACATGAAAGTAGAAACAGAAAATACTAAACTCACGGCCATATAAGCCAGAGCAAACGACTGCATTATAGCTATTTGATTGATCAAGCTTGAGATAACGATGAAAATCCCAAGTAGCAGTGTACTCGCCATTGACCACTTGGCAACTTTCTTAAGACTAACGAACTGCTTCTTTGCCATAAGAAACTCTAACATTAAAACACTGGTTACCATGATCAGTATTTCTGAACAAATTTCTTGCCAACTTCTCAAAAATGCGCTGCAAATCAATTAGATATGGAAATTTGGCACTATCGTCACATGTGGGAAAATGATCACCCTGACCAGTATCCCAATAAACACCAAACAATGTAACTTCATGTATTTATTAGTTTTTTGCAGAAATAAGCCCCCCTCCCAAAATAACAGTCACAGTGATCGAAATTCACCCTCCCATTTGGTCACATTATCTATGAAATTACCCCCTACAAAGCTGCTCACCATGGTGCACGGGGTGCGACAGTGATCTCACCGCAATCTCAGCACTCAGCCAGACGGCAGGCCATATCATGAAGCTCAAGTTCACCACACTCCATGAGCTCCACCGTATAGCGGCCCAGCTTCAGCATGAATGCCAGTGCGTACTCCCGTGCGGTGATGTGCCCCTCTAAAAACAAATTTATTTAAGTAATGATAATCAGCAACAGAAAGCGCCTGCTATGGGCCTCGGGGCAGTTGCCCAGAGCGCTCCGATCCGCCGCACTGTGACAGCGGCAGGCGTACCCCTGGATTACCAATACATCAATAGCCTGTCCGGTAGTCTGTGTCATCGTGGAACCGATACTGACGCAGTGTGTCGCGCAGCGATAACCGGAGTTGATAATCATCAGCTTGTTGAACCGCTCTTCAACTCTGATCAACCGACGTAACGTGTCATCCGAGAAGGGGATTTTCCCGCAATAGCGGCAGTACAACCCCGATTCGGTGAAGTAGTTGTTATCGAACATTGGTTAACCAGATAAGAAAAAGCCCGCGCTGGGCGGGCTAGGCACTATTTCGTCTATATTATTGACTGCGGCTAAATCAACTTGAAAGCGGTCTCCGACCTGGAGAAGACTATGGATGACTTCACCCGGAGTTATTGCCAATTCTGGTGTTCGGCAGGCATGATCAAGCAGCGCTCTGATCTACTGTTGGCACCTCTTCTCCATCTTTGAATTTCACTCCGGTGATGACCTTCGCGAGGTAGTCAAAGCCTCGGAGTTTTCTCCACTTTCCTTCTGCACACATTCCCAATTTGAACAGCATGTGCAACATTCCGTCTCTCGATAGGCAC